>NZ_WNJY01000030.1:0-22844 GCF_010892355.1 Granulicatella sp. zg-ZJ
TATTTTAATCATACAACACCATTCTCAGTGGCAGAAAAAGAATGTGAAAAAGGTAGTGAATGGTTAATGCCATTCACTACCAACATACTCACTATTTCTCTCCACCAACACAATTTGACGAAGAGCCAAAATAAAAAGAACCACTAAAGAAATCTTTAGTGGTCTTTTTCAACTATTTTACACGAATGAAAACTGGACCTGAACCAACATAAGCTGTATTTACAACTGTTGTATTTCCATTCCATCCACCATGAACAGCCTTACCATTTCCAATATAAACAGCAATATGTGCTAAGCCCATACCACCATTTGCGTAATAAATCAAATCTCCTGGTTGAGCTTCAGCTGCTGAAACAACTGTTCCCAATGACATATAACCAATTGGCCAACCATGATAATTGATACCTGCTGCTCTTAATGCATTCGTTGCTAATCTTGTACAATCTTGCATCACACCTAATTGTGCCAAGGCTGCTGCTGCAATAGCTTGACCTTTAGCACTTGATGTTGCACCAATGGATACATCTGCTTGTGATGTAATCGATTGTTGAGATGATGTCGCTGTCGCAATACCTTGCCCCACTTGTTGTGCTGCCAAAGCATTACGTGTTTGTTGCTCTTTTGCTTGTTGTTCTTGTGCTGCTTTTAATTTCGCAATACGTTCTGCTTCTGCTTTTTTAGCTGCTTCTGCTTGACGAATTGCTTCGTCACGTTTTGCTTCTAAATCTTTTTTATCTTTCTCAGCACTTGCTTTTTCAATGGCAATCGAAGAAACGTATACTTCACGTTCTGCTTTTTTTACAGATAATTCATTTTGTAAGTCACTTAACTCTTTTGCATTTTGAGATTGTTCTACTAATTTTTTCTCAACTTCTACTTTTTTATTTTCAACACTTTCTTTATCACGTACTTGTTGTTCACGCATTTCCGCTCCAGATGTTACTAATGCAGAAATAGCATTGAAACGCTCGATAGCATCTACAATAGAACGAGAACTTAAAATAACCCCTAGATAGTTTTCTAATGTATTTTCTGTTTGCTCTGCACGTGCTTGTGTTTGTAATTTAACCGTGCGTTTAGCAATAATTTCTTCTAAAGTTTTAATATCTTCTGTTAATGTTGTTAACGTTTTTTGCGTTTGTGTCATTGCTTCTTGTAATTGAGCAGATTTTTCTTCTGCTTCAGTAATTTGTGCCGACACATTTGCCAATTCTTTTTCAGCTTCACTTAACTTATTTGTTAAATTCTCAACTTGATTTTTTGCTTTCTCAATTTGACTATTTACATCTTCGGCATAAGCCATATAAGGTGTTACAACTGATGTTACAG
Organism: Granulicatella sp. zg-ZJ; assembly: GCF_010892355.1. Taxonomy (NCBI): domain Bacteria; kingdom Bacillati; phylum Bacillota; class Bacilli; order Lactobacillales; family Carnobacteriaceae; genus Granulicatella; species Granulicatella sp. zg-ZJ. The sequence continues at coordinate 1,330 of NZ_WNJY01000030.1, forward strand.
TTAATGATGCAACAGCCAATACTGTCAATAATTTCTTATTCAAGTCTATTCCTCGCTTCGTGAGTATGACAAAATCATACATATATTGTTACATTATACATTTTAACACAATATATACTGAATACATGCCTTTTTACGAAATTGTTTTCACTTTGTAATATAAATGTAACAAAAGATACTAATCGAGTAATCCTACTCGTTTAAAAATAGTATCTACTTGTTTTAAATGGTAATGATAGTCGAAAGCATCGTCTAAATCTTCTTTCGTTAAGACAGCCATAATTTCTGACTGAGCTTCTAAAATCGGTCTAAAAGCTGTTTGATTATCCCATGCTTTTGCTGTACAAGGCTGAACCAAATCATATGCTTGTTCACGACTCATTCCTTTATCAATCAGTTTCAGTAAAACACGTTGTGAATAAATAAGACCAAATGTTGCATCCATATTACGTTTCATATTTTCAGGAAATACCGTTAAATTTTTTACAATATTTGCAAAACGATTTAACATATAATTTAACAGTGATGTACTATCTGGTAATATAATACGTTCTGCTGAGGAATGTGAAATATCACGTTCATGCCACAAAGCAACATTTTCATAAGCTGTTACCATATGCCCACGAATAACACGAGCAATACCACACATGTTTTCTGAACCAATAGGATTACGTTTATGAGGCATAGCCGAAGATCCTTTTTGACCTTTAGCAAAATATTCTTCAACTTCCCTTGTTTCAGATTTTTGCAATCCACGAATTTCAACAGCAAAATTTTCAATACTTGTTGCGATTAAAGCTATTGCTGATAAATAATCTGCATGTAAATCTCGTGGTAAAACTTGTGTTGACACTTCTTGAGGACGAATGCCTAATTTTTGACAAACGTACGCTTCTACTTCTGTTGGAATATTTGCAAAAGTCCCTACAGCCCCACTAATTTTTCCTGCTTCTACACCTTTGGCTGCATGTTCAAAACGTTCGATATTTCGCTTCATTTCAGAATACCAACGGGCCATTTTCAATCCAAATGTTGTTGGTTCTGCATGTACACCATGCGTACGTCCCATACATACCATATCTTTATAGGTAATTGCTTTTTCTTTTAATACATTCAAAAAATTCTCTAAATCTTTTCTTAAAATATCATTAACTTGTTTTAACTGATAGCCATAAGCTGTATCCACAACATCTGTACTCGTTAATCCATAATGCACCCATTTTTTTTCATCACCTAAAGATTCTGATACAGCACGTGTGAATGCCACCACATCATGTCTTGTTTCTTCCTCAATTTCTAAAATACGTTCAATAGAAAATGTTGCATTTTTTCTAATTTTTTCAACATCTTCTCTTGGAATTTCACCTAATTCTGCCCAAGCTTCATCAGCTAAAATTTCTACTTCTAACCATGTTTGATAACGATTTTCCTCTGACCATACTTTTGCCATTTCTGGACGTGTGTAACGTGATAACATACAATACATTCCTTTCGCTTATGATTACCTTTATAACATACATAAAAAAACAATGTTAAGCAAGTATAAACATTGTTTTTTTCATTCTTTATGCTTTTGTTTCAATTGATTGTATCAATTCTTGTAAATCCTCTTCAGAAAAATAATATTTATCATTACAATAATGACATACAATCTCAGCGCCTTTATCTTGTTCCTTAATTTCTTTTAAATCCTCTAGTCCAAGTGTTAATAAGCCTGCTTCAAATTTTTCTCGTGTACAGTCACAATGGAAAGCAACTGGTAATGTTTCTAAAATATTCACATGCTCTTTTCCAAGCACCCATTCTAATAGTTCTTCTGGTTTACAGCCTGAATCCATTAAATCTGAAATTTGAGGCATTTTTTGAATACGATTTTCTATCTCAGTAATCACATCATCAGTGGCACCTGGCATCACTTGTATCATAAATCCACCGGCTGTTTTGACGCTATCATCGGTATCCACTAAAACACTCACACCAACGCATGACGGTGTTTGTTCAGAAAGTGCCATATAATATGTAAAATCTTCACCCAATTCTCCATCAATAATTGGTACTTGCCCAGAAAAAGGTTCTTTTAATCCTAAATCTTTACGAACGGTTAGCGTTCCTTGTGTACCAACAGCACCACGTACATCTAACTTGCCATATACATTTAACGGTAAGGATAAATTAGGATTTTGAATATATCCTCTTACTTGTCCACTACCATTGCTATCGACTACAATTTTACCCGCCGGTCCATCTCCTTTAACTTCAACCGTTAATTTTTCTTCTCCTTTTAAATTATAGCCTAATAATAAAGCACCAATCATCGTTCTACCTAAAGCAGCCGTTGAAGTATGCCACGTATCATGACGTTTTTGGGCTTCTTTAACCGTCTGTGTTGCATCAACAGCAAATGCGCGAATTTGCCCGTCAAATGCCAATGCTTTTACAAAATAATCCGACATATTTATATATTCCTTTCATGAAAAATGGCGTTAAGTGGCACGACGTGCCACTTAACGCATTCATTCGTTTATGCTTCTTGTTCTTTTATATTTTCTTCTGATGTTTCTTCCACTACTTTTTCACTTGGATAGTCAACCTCTTCTGGCATTTTTCCAGTTTCAAATAATGTTTTAATTGCACGACCATCAATCGTTTCAAGTTCAATTAATTTTTCCGCAATTAAATCTAATTGTGTTTTATGTTTTTCTAAAATGTGACGTGCTTTTTGTTTTGCTTGATTCATAATATCAATAACTTCTTTATCAATCGCACTCGCTGTATTATCAGAGTAATGTCTATTTGTCATAAAACCATTATTATCTAATTTATAATCAACCATACCAAGCTTATCACTCATCCCATAAACCATAACCATAGAACGTACAATTTGAGATGCCTGTTCAATATCATTACTTGCACCTGTTGAAGATTCATTAAAAATTAACTCCTCTGCTGCACGTCCCGCAAGCAAACCAACTACTCTATGGAATAATTCTTCTCTTGAGTAGACAACTTGATCTTCTTTTGGAACAGAAATCACGTATCCTGCTGCACGCCCACGTGGTACAATCGTCACTTTATGGACATCTTGTGCAGATGCTAATACTAGACCGGCAATGGCATGTCCTGCTTCATGGTAAGCAACAACACGATTTGCTTTTTCTGTTCTCACACGATCACGTTTTGCCAAACCGGCTATAATACGATCTTGTGCTTCATCTATATCTTCCGCATCAATCATTTTTTTGTTTAAACGAGCCGCAATAAGTGCCGCTTCATTTAATAAGTTTGCTAAATCAGCACCTGAAAATCCCGGTGTTTTTTCTGCAATATCTTTTAAATGAACATCTTTAGCCATTGGTTTTTTTCGTGCATGAACAGCTAAAATTTCTTCACGTGCTTTCACATCTGGATTACCAACTAAAATTTTTCTATCAAAACGTCCTGGACGTAGCAAGGCTGGGTCTAAAACATCTGAACGGTTTGTTGCAGCAATAACAATAACACCTTCATTACCTTCAAACCCATCCATTTCAACTAACATTTGGTTTAATGTTTGTTCACGCTCATCGTTTCCGCCACCCATACCAGCTCCACGGCGACGACCTACTGCATCAATTTCATCAATAAAAATAATTGCTGGTGCAGATTTTTTTGCTTTTTCAAACAAATCACGTACACGACTTGCACCAACCCCAACAAACATTTCCACAAACTCAGAACCTGAAATAGAATGGAATGGTACATTTGCCTCACCGGCAACTGCTTTTGCCAATAATGTTTTACCAGTTCCTGGAGGGCCTTCTAATAAAACACCAGAAGGTATTCTAGCTCCCAAGGCTGTAAATTTACGAGGGTCTTTTAAAAATTCAACAATTTCTAATAATTCTTGTTTCTCTTCTTCTGCACCGGCAACGTCAGTAAAACGTACTTTACTTGGTTTACCTTGTGTATCTTCAGGACGTAATTTCCCAAAACTCATTGGATTACGGCCTCCGGCACCACCCATATTGCCCATCATGCTAAACATGAAGAAAATAAGAACAGCTGTTGGAATTAAATTGGCTAAAACAGAAATCCAAATACCTGATTGATCTCTTTGCTCTGCTTTGACTTCTACACCTTTTTCCAATGATAATTTTTCAATCGTTTCTTTCATGTATTCAGAATTACTAATGTAAAGTTTAAACTTTTTAACTTTAGATTGACCAGAACCTAAAAAGTTTGTAAAAATACCTGTTTCAACAGCTTTAACATCAATAGATTCTTTCAACTCACCCGTAACTTCAACCGCATCATCTACAGGTTGTGTTTTTATGCTCTTGACATTATTTTTTTGTAATTGCTCAAATAATTCTGTCGTTGTAATGGCATTTTGCCCTGATGACGTGCTCCCGCCCGTTGCCAGAGAGAAAAAGCCCCAAACGACTGTTATACACAAGAGCAAATACAACACATTGCTTCCTATAAAGCGTTTTTTATTCATTTATACCTCCTACATGCCATATTGTCATGTTTCAAACTATCTTCAATCTATTCTTACGCTAACAGCGTCACGTTATATCTTAGCATAATTGATTTTAAAAATACATCAATTTGCAAAAAATCAACCTTTAGTCTTAGTCTTTTTCTGAATAGACAGATTCTTTTAATACACCGATATATGGTAAGTTACGATATAGTTGAGCATAATCTAATCCATAACCAACAACAAACTCATTTGGAATTTCAATACCTACATAATCTGCATCTAATGAAACAACTCGTCTTTCTGGTTTATCTAATAAGGTCACGACTTTAATAGACTCTGCTTTACGGTATTCAAACAATTCTTTCAATTTCATCAATGTTCTACCTGTATCCACAATGTCTTCAATTAAAATCAAGTGACGTCCTTCAACAGATGTATCTAAATCTTTCAAGATTTTGACATAACCAGAAGACTCTGTTTCATCCCCGTAACTACTCACATCAATAAAATCAAGTTCTAAAGGAATAGACATATTTCGTACTAAATCTGTCATAAACATAATACACCCTCTTAAAACTCCTACGATTAAAGGCTTTTTCCCGTCATATTCTGCTGACAATTGTTCACCTAAACGTTTTACACACTCTTCTAATTCTTCTTTTGTCACAAGAACTTTTTCAATATCTTCATGTATCATGATTTTTCTCTCTTTCTATAAATAATATATCGCTCACTTATTTTACCAGTTTCTCTAAAATTAGACAATCGTTGACAACGCTCATCTAAAATCGCTAAAACATCATTTTTTTTATTTACAATTAAATAAATACTATCTCGTTCACTTTTAGGTATTTTTTCGTCAATAAAAATACGATTGATTTTTTTTGAAAAAGTACCTAAACACATCTTATCTCCTGTTTGTCGTGTTCGTATAGTCAATGGCAAATCATCTATGGATACCGGACAAATAGCATGCTCTGTACTATCAGACACATATAAGCAATAATCTTGTATATCCACTGTGTCATCTTCGGTCATATTTAGTGCTTTATACTGGTGATTCGTTTTTCGTTCTAGAAATCCATTCCCGTAACGATTAACGCATTGCCATCCATTTTTTAAATCACACACTTTTTCTCCTGCTGTATGATTAAGTAGATTCAAAACGTCCTCAATAGCACTCTTTGTCACGAGTTGATGTTGCCGAAGCCATTTAACAATAATTTGTTTTTGTAGATAAGTTGGCAAAGTTCTGAATGTTTCTCCTTGAATACAATTCTTTTGCACAACATGCTCATACGTATGAACGATATGCTCATTAGCAATCTGTAGCACATCTATTAATTCTTTTGAAAAATCTTCTATATGTTTTGAAAATTGATGATTTTCTTTTTTTAATAGTGGCAAAATATGGTGTCTAAAACGATTTCTTGTATAAGCATCAGAATGATTGGTACTATCTTCTAAATAGTCAATTCTATGATTTTTTGCATAGTCCATCAACATTTCTTTTCCATATAATAATAAAGGACGAACGAGTTGACAATTTTCAGTAAAAAATCGTACTTGTTGCATACCTACCAAGCTCTCAAGACTACTCCCTCGAACGAGTTTCATCATGATTGTTTCAACTTGATCGCCTAAATGATGGGCCGTCACAAGATGCGTACATTGGTGCTCTTGAACAATTTTTTTCAAAAATCCATAGCGATACGTTCTTGCTTCGTCCTCAGAAAGAAGAGTTGGAATATCCTCATTGGTTACGAACGGAATACCTTCCCTTCGACAAACATTCTGAATAAGTTGAATATCCTTATATGCCTCTTGACGAATACCGTGATTGACATAAGCTACCAATGCTCTAGGACGATTTTTTAACTGTATATATAAATCAAGTAATACCATGGAATCTACTCCTCCTGAAATCGCCAATAAGAGCTTGCTCGTTTTATTCCAAAAATGCGGTAACTCTACTGTCATAATAATCTCCATTCAATAAAAGATAAAAGCCCCTCCTAACAATAGGCTAGGATAGGGGTTCTTTTTTAACTACGACGTCCACCACGTCCACCACGTTTTCCTTCTGTATTACGTTTTAAAGAAAGCAATCTTTCATCACTATCTTTTAAGAAGGCACTCATTAACGCATCAAAATCATCTTGTTTTTTTACTTCTTTTGGTTTTTGTGGTGCTTTTGATTGAAATGACGGACGTTCTTTAAAACTTGTGTGGTTTTCGGATTGTTGTTTTTTAAATTTAGGTTTAGATTGTTCAGAAGCTGGTTTTTCAATCGTTTGTTTAATGGATAAACTAATTTTTCCATCTGGAGAAATATTTGTCACTTTTACATTCACTGTATCTCCAACAGCCAACACATCGTTGACATCATTAACAAACGTATCTGACACTTCACTGATATGCACAAGCCCTGTTTGATTATTTTCCAACTGTACAAATGCTCCAAATTTTGTAATGCTTGTCACTTTACCAGACAATTTATTTCCTACTTCAACTACCATAAAATGATATTTCCTCCACTATACATTAAATTGTTTATTCTTTGTTTTCTTGCTCTTCCCTTTTCTGTTCTTGCTTTAATAACATGTTTTCACTTGGAATATTAAAAATGATTTCATCTTTTGTTCCCATAAATCCTCTGCTTCTAGCGAGTTTCAAAATATAATCATCATCGTTTAGCAAATCCACTTGGGCTTGTAATTCCATTTTCTGAACTTCAGCTTTTTCCTTATCCGCCTGAACATTTTTAAGGGTTTGTTGAAATTCTTGATTTTGTTTCACATTTTGCCATATTTGAAAAACCAATAAGCCTGCCAACACACTACTAATAAGCAACCATATAAACACTCGATTGGTGGCGTGCTTTGCACTATTTTTATTTACTTTTGCCATATAAAAGCTATCAGTGATAGCACTATCCTCCTATCTTGCCTATACAATTTTATAGTTACTAAAAGTATAGCAAGTTTTGAATAATTTTGTCTATGATAAAACGTAATTTTTTTATAATTTATTAAAAAATACATTTTATCAATATATATGTACACTATAAAACACCGCTCTTTTTGGATATTCCCTACAAAAAATACGTTAAATAGCCCGTGACTATTTAACGTATACGTCTTTTGTGTAAAATCTATTTAGTATCAAAGATGCCTCTTATTTATAACACTTCTTTTCCTGCTTCGCCTTTTTTATTTGGTAAAATTAAATTCAAAATAATCCCCGCTAAAGCACTTAGTGCTGTTCCTGATAGTGTCAATTCTGGTGTTACTTGTAAAACCGCTCCACCAAGTCCTAAAACCAACATTGCACTTGCGATAATTAAATTTTTAGATAAACCAAAGTCTACTTTTGCTTCAATCAACACTTTTAAACCATTACTTGCAATAACTCCATATAAAAGAATAGACATCCCACCGATAACTGCCGTTGGAATAGTAGAAATAAGTGCTGTAAATTTACCTAATGTACTCAACCCAATCGCAATCAATGCAGCGTTACGAATAACAGATACAGAAGCAATACGTGTCATACCAATGACACCCGTATTTTCTCCGTATGTTGTATTAGCTGGTCCTCCCAAAAAGGCTGATACAGAGGTTGCTACACCATCTCCAATTAACGTCCATTTTAATCCTGGATCTTTCAAAAATTGTCGTTTACAAATTTCACCTAATACTGTGTGATCTCCAATATGCTCTGAAATCGTCACAATCGCAATCGGAACGATTGCCAATGATTCTGCTCCAAAATCTAATGTATATGATTTAAACCATGGTGTTGCAAATGGTAAAGAAAAATCAGGAATACTAATCCATGGTGCACTCACTACGGCAGAAAAATCAACTAATCCAACAAATATCGCGACAATATATCCCGCTAAAATACCTAGTAAGAACGGAATAATTTTGAAAAAGCCTTTTGCCGTTGTATTGATATAAGCTGTCACTAGAAATGTTGCGACTGCAACAAAAATTTGTTTCAAATCAGCATCTTTTATAAAACCTGCATTTGTTACGGCTGAATTTGCTAAACCTAATCCAATAACCATAATCATTGGTCCAATCACAATAGGTGGTAATAATTTATCTACCCATTTTGTCCCAATTACACTAATCACACCGGCAATCAATACATAAACAAAACCAACTAAAATAATACCTGTTTGTGCCGCTGAAATATCCCCATTTTTTTGTTGAATAGCTAAACTCATTGCACTAATATACGCAAACGAAGAACCTAAATAAACAGGAACTTTTGCTCTTGTAGCAAGTATATAGATCAATGTCCCTAATCCACTACAAAACAACGCTACTGATACAGACATGTTCAGTAAAATCGGTACTAAAATCGTTGCACCAAACATCGCAAAAATATGTTGCACACTCAATAATAATCCCATTTTCCATTCCGGCTTTTGATGCACGTCTAATAATAATTTCTTTTCCATATTTTCCTCCTATATTTTTGGGCATAAAAAAAGCCCGAAATAATGGTATTCGGCCTGAAAAATTTGATTATTCAATTCTTTCTTTGTTATCTCACGGAATAACGTTAAAGACCTATACAACAAAACTATATCATTTTTTTAATATTTATGCAAGATGTACACCCTTAGTCTAATTGAATAATAATTATACCCTAAAAATAAGCAACGTGAAGTAACCTCGTCACTTCACGTTGCTTGTTTATTTATGTACCATAACTGAAAAATCAAAAGGTTCTCCGAGCTGTCTATTAGGCAAGACACATGCAATCAGCATACATACTATATCCGGTAATAGCCAACCCAATGATTGTTTCGTCAGTGGCAACTGTGCCAATACCTCTGAAATACCACTCACTTTAATCACAGAGAAAATAGAAATGAATACAACCACTCCCACGGTTAATTGCATACCAAATTTAGACATTGCGATAAACTTATTCACAATCACAAGCAATACAATACTAATCGCAATCGGATATAATATCAATAAAACTGGAACTGAATATTTAATCACATTACTTAATCCTAAATTAGCAATGGCTAAGCCTACTAATGTAAATACTCTTGCATACATTTTATAACTAATTTTTGAATATAACTCACTGAAAAATTCACTGGCAGATACAATTAAACCTACTGTTGTTGTAAAACACGTTAAAATAACCATACCTCCTAAGAAATATTGGCCTACCGAACCAAATAAATCTTTCGTAATTTCTGTCAATAAATAAGCACCCTTGTTGATGTCACTATTCGACAAAACCTCTTGTGGAACAGGAAATTTATTTCCTAATAGCCCTAATCCTACATAAAAAACACTAAATCCAATTGCTACTAAAATACCTACACCCCAAATAGTTTGTAAATACTCTTTTTTTGATTGAAACCCAAACTGTTTCAATGTTTGTAACGCAACTACACAAAAAGCAATGGCTGCTAATGCATCTAAGGTATTATATCCTTCAATAAATCCTGTTAAAAAAGGCGCTTGAACATACTCTGGACTAGCTATTGATACTGGATTTTGATGATATTTCATAATACCTAATACCATCACAACCACAATCATAAGAGCAAACATCGGTGTTAAAATTTTACCAACACTTTTTAAAATACTATTTGGATTAACCGATAATAAATACGCACATCCAAAATACAATACAGTAAAAATAAACAAACCTATTTGTAAACTATTTTCAGGCATGAATACTTTTACACCAATTTCAAATGATGTTGTCGCTGTACGTGGAATAGCAAAAAATGGACCAATCGTTAAATATAAAGCAGATAAAAATAAGGCAGAAAACCATTTTGATATTTTCCCCTCTATTTCTTTTTTATAGCCATCTTTTCCAAGTGTTCCAATAATTAGAGTTAAAACAGCGACACCCACTCCTGATAATACAAACCCTGTCATTGCAGGCCAAAAATATTGTCCAGAATATAATCCTAATGCTGGTGGAAAAATTAAATTTCCTGCACCAAAGAAAATACCAAATAACAACAAAGCTGTTAAAAAACTTTTCTTTAACATAGTTCCTCCATTTATTTTATCATTTTGTTCATTATAAAAGATATGATAACCGTTTTCAATATAGATTTTTAGGCATCATAAAATGTACTTAAATATTCCCAGCGCTCCATTTTATCTAAGAGTAAGGCTTCTTTCTCTTCTAGCTCAAGCTGTAATGACTGCAATATATCAAATGCACTTGCTTGTTGTACCATTTCTTCCTGAATTTTTGCAATTTCTTGTTCTAAATGAGTAATATCATCCTCAATCGTTTCCCAATCTTTTTTCTCTTGATACGTCATACGCTTTTTCACTGTTTTTTGTTCTTGTTCAACGAGCGATCTTGCCTTTTCTCTTTTTTCATGGACATTCTCTATTTTCTTTTTCTCTAAATAATCCGTCATACTTCCAATAAATGTATCGTATTGTCCATTCCCATTTAATACAATAAGTTTATCTGTTGTTCTGTCTAAAAAATATCTATCATGTGACACAACAATCACAACACCGGAAAAAGTGTCTAAGTAATCTTCCAATACTTGTAACGTCGCAATATCTAAATCATTTGTTGGTTCGTCCAATAGTAATACATTAGGCTTTTGAATAAGCAACTGCAATAAATATAAACGTCTTTTTTCTCCTCCCGATAATGTTCCGATAAGAGCACCATGCATATGACGAGGAAATAAAAATGTTTCCAGTAATTCTGTCACACTCATTTTTTGCCCTTGTCCTACTTCAACTTCCTCTGCTACTTCTTGCATATAAGTAACCACTCGTTTATCTTCTGGCAAGTCGTCTGATAATTGTTTGTAATAGGCAATTTTAACAGTTTCTCCAACTTTAAATAAACCACTTGTAAAGGGTAGATTTTGTGCAAATGCGTGTAGCAAGCTCGTTTTACCAACACCGTTTTCTCCAACAATTCCTAATCTATCATGCGTTTGAACAATATATGTAAAATCTTCCACAACCGTATGTTCTCCTACGGTTAAAGTAACCTGTTCACACTCAAAGACACGTTTTCCTAATCGTGAGCCTTCTACATTCAATGACATCGTTTGTGTTTCGACTTTATTTTTGACTTGTTCTTCAATCTCTTTAAAACGATGAATACGTGCCTGTTGTTTTGTCGTTCTTGCTTGTGCTCCTTGACGCATCCACGCTAATTCACTAGTATACAATTTTTCCATTTTAGCGTGCATACGCTCTTGAATAGCTTGTCTTTGAGATTTTTGCTCTAAATACGTTTCGTAATTTCCCTCATAAACCTCAATTTTTCCATTTATCAATTCAAACATTTTGGTTACAGCACGTTCTAAAAAATACCGATCATGCGTGACTAAAATCAATGCTCCTTTATACTGCGCTAAATATTGTTCAAGCCATTCAATACTTTCATAATCTAAATGGTTTGTCGGCTCATCTAAAAGTAACAAATCAGGCTCTTCAATTAACACTTGAGCTAATCCCACACGTTTTCTTTGACCACCCGAAAGTGTACTAATTTTTTGCGTTAAGTCTAGAATACCTAATTTTGTTAAAATCGTTTTAATTTGAACCTCGTACTGCCAAGCATTCGTTTGCGTCATATGCTGCTCTGCGTGTGTGTATTGTTTTTGATAAACTGGATTTTCAGGATCTTGCTCTAGTGTCAAAACAGCCTGCTCATATTGTTTAACCACTTGTAATAAAGGTGCATCTCCATTATAAACCGCTTCAAAAACCGTATCCTGCTCAGATAAAAATGGGTTTTGCTTTAAATAACCAATTCTAAAGTCATTGGCACATTCAATCTCTCCACTATCTGCTACATCTTCTCTACTTAAAATAGACATCAAAGAACTTTTTCCAGTTCCGTTTTGTCCAATTAGTCCTATATGTTCACCTTCACGAATATGAAATGAAACACCATTTAATAAAGTTTTAATGCCATATGTTTTATGTAAATCAATTACTTTAAAATCTTTCATGATAACTCCTAATCAAAAGAACAGCGTTAAACCGAGTTCGGTTTAACGCTGCATTTACTCATTATGCTACTGTTGAACCAATTTGTGATTCTTCTGGAGCAAAAACAACTTGTAGTTGACCGTCTTTCTCAGCAGATAAAATCATACCTTGACTAATATGCCCTCTTAGTTTACGTGGTTTTAAATTTGCAACAATCACAACTTTTTTCCCTATAAACTCTTCAGGATTTGGATACCATTGCGCAATACCAGATAGTATTTGACGATGTCCTCCTTTATCACCTGCATCTAGTCTGAATTTTAATAGTTTATCAGCGCCCTCAACACGTAAACAATCAACAACTTGCGCGACTTTTAATTCAATTTTATCAAAATCTTCATAAACAATCGCATCTTTTTGACAACTTAATTCTGTTTTTTCAGGTTCAAAAACCTCTACCTCTTCTTTTACTGGTGCTCCTGCTGCCATACGTTCTTTAATATACGCAACTTCTATATCCATATCTAAACGTGGGAAAATCGGTTCTCCTTTTTCCACAACTTTTGTGTTGACTGGAATAACACCAAATGTGTGCATAGACGGATAATCTTTTAATGTTTCATTTTCAATACATAGTTGCTCAAAAATACGTTTTGGTGTATCTACTAAAAATGGTTGTAAAGAAACAGCAATAATACGTAAACTTTCTGCTAAATAGTTCATTGTACGTGCCAATTCCTCTTGTCTTGTGTCGTCTTTTACTGCTGCCCATGGTGTTGTTTCGTCAATATATTTATTTGTACGAGAAACAAATTTCCAAATAGCTGTTAATGCCACTGAAAATTGCATATTATCCATTGCTTGTTCGACTTCATCAATCATATCTTTTGACGCTTGTATCAGTTCTGAATCATAATTAGAAACAGGTTGTGTAAAACTTGGAATCACACCGCCACAATATTTATTGATCATCGCAATCGTACGATTTAATAAATTCCCCAAATCATTTGCTAAGTCATAGTTAATACGTTCTACAAAAGATTCTGGTGTAAAAATACCGTCTGAACCAAATGGTACTTCACGTAATAAATAATAGCGCAACGCGTCTAATCCATAACGTTCAATTAATGTATTTGGATCAACAACATTTCCTTTTGATTTAGACATTTTCCCGTCTTTCATCAATAACCAACCGTGTGCAAAAATTTTCTTAGGTAATGGTAAATCAAGTGCCATTAACATAATCGGCCAATAAATCGTATGGAAACGAACAATTTCTTTTCCAATAAAATGCACATCTGCTGGCCAATATTTGTTAAAGAGTGTTTCATCATCTGAACCATATCCTAAAGCCGTAATATAGTTTGATAATGCATCAATCCATACGTAAATAACATGTTTTGGATCATTTGGTACTTTAATACCCCAATCAAACGATGTACGCGATACCGCTAAATCTTCTAAACCCGGTTTAATAAAATTGTTAACCATCTCATTACGACGTGATTCTGGTTGAATGAAATCTGGGTGTTCTTCATAATATGCCAATAATCTATCTGCATATTTACTCATTCTAAAGAAATAGGATTCTTCTTTCACAAGTTGTACTTCATGACCGCTCGGCGCAATACCACCAATCATTTTTCCGTTTTCATCACGAAACACTTCTTGTAATTGTGATTCTGTAAAATATTCCTCATCAGATACAGAATACCACCCTTCGTACTCACCTAAATAAATATCTCCATTATCAACTAATTTTTGGAAGATTTTTTGAACAGATTCTTTATGTCTTGTCTGTGTCGTACGAATAAAATCGTTATAAGAAATATCCAATAATTCCCACAACGATTTAATACCATGAATAATATTATCTACAAATTCTATTTCAGTAACTCCAGACTCTTGCGCTTTTTGCTGGATTTTTTGTCCGTGCTCATCTGTTCCTGTTAAAAAATAAGTATCAAATCCTTGTAATTTTTTATAACGTATCATTGCATCACTTGCAACCGTTGTATAAGCATGCCCTATATGCAGATTCCCACTCGGATAATAAATAGGCGTTGTTAAATAAAAAGTTTTCTTGTCTTTTGCCATACGATTCCTCCTTATTTTATATTATTCAACATTATCCAAGAAATAAATCAATGTTTGTAATTCATTTGTTAAGTCAACATTTTGTACACGTACACCTTCTGGCACAGATAAACGTAGTGGTGTAAAGTTTAAAATCCCTTTTACACCTGCTTTTACGGCTATTTCTGCTGTTTCTTGAGCAACAGTTTGTGGTACCGTTAAAATGATAATATCAATTTTTTGTATTTTTAACTGCTTTTCCATATCATTCATATCATATATAGGTACACCACTTTGAATTGTACCAACAATGTCTTTTGACACATCGAACGCTGCACTAATACGCACACTATTACTTTGTTGGAAATTATAATTTAACAACGCATGTCCTAAATTCCCAACACCAACAAGCGCCACATGTGCCAGTCGATCTTGATTTAATGTTTTATTGAAAAAGGCTAATAAAGCCTCAACATCATACCCATACCCTCGTTTTCCAAGTTCTCCAAAATGTGAAAAATCACGGCGTATAGTCGCACTATCTACTTTAATAATCTCACTTAATTCAGCAGATGAGATTCTTGTTTTACCAGAGTCTAATAATAACTGTAAGTAACGATGATACAAAGGTAAACGTTTAACCGTAGCATTTGGAATTTTACTTATATTTTCACTCATCTCAATGCCCTCGTTTTCTTAAATATTCTATATTGATATTACTATACTTTAGTGAAAAAAACTACAAAAAGAAATCAATTTGTCTAATTATAACAAATAAATTCACTCATATCTATTCCATATATACGAATATCAACATGAATGCGAACAAATAATGTACAAAACGTTTGTCCTTTATAAAAAGAATACTAATGTGCATGGTACCAGACATCATATCAAATGAAAAAAGGTAGTAAAAACGAATTTTCCACTACCTTTGTTCTATTTTATAATTTTTGTTCTAATTCTGCTTTTAAATCTTCAAAACCAGGTTTCCCTAATAATGCAAACATATTTTTCTTATACGCTTCAACTCCTGGTTGGTCAAATGGATTAACACCATTTAAATAACCTGAAATAGCCACCGCAATTTCAAAGAAATACATCAAATATCCTAATGTATAAGCACTTGTATCTGGAATTGTAACCAATAGGTTTGGAACACCTCCGTCAGTATGAGCCAATAATGTACCCTCATAAGCTTTTGTATTCACAAAGTCTACTTCTTTTCCTTGCAAATAACCTAATCCATCTAAATCTTCTTCGGTTACTGGGATTGTAACAGATCGTCTTGGTTTATCTACTTTAATAACTGTTTCAAACAAGTTACGTTGTCCCTCTTGAATGTATTGTCCCAATGAATGTAAATCTGTTGAGAAGTTTGCACTAGATGGGTAAATACCTTTTTGGTCTTTCCCTTCTGACTCACCAAATAATTGTTTCCACCATTCAGAGAAATATTGTAAACTTGGTTCATAGTTAATTAATAACTCTGTCACTTTACCTTTACGGTATAAAATATTACGAATTGCTGCATATTGATACGCTTCATTTGTTTCTAAAGCATCCTCTTGATAATCTAACATTGCTTGCTTAGCACCAGACATCAGTCCGTCAATATCAGCACCTGTCACAGCTATTGGTAATAATCCCACAGGCGTTAGAACTGTGAAACGTCCACCTACACTATCCGGAATAACAAATGTTTTATAACCTTCTGCATCAGCTTCATGTTTCAATGCACCACGTGCGGCATCCGTTGTAGCATAAATGCGTTTTTTTGCTTCTTCTTGTCCATATTTTTTTATCAATAACTCTTTAAATACACGGAAAGCAATCGCTGGTTCGGTTGTTGTACCAGATTTAGAAATCACATTCACAGAAAAATCTCTATCACCAATAATATCAATTAAGTCATATAAATAGGTTGAACTAATACTATTTCCTGCAAAGAATACTTGTGGTGTTTTACGGTTCGGGTCTAAATTATAAAAACTGTGATTTAAGAAATCAATGGCTGCTTTAGCACCTAGATATGAACCTCCAATACCAATCACAACTAAAACATCTGAATCCGATTGAATTTTTTTAGCAGCTTCTTTAATACGTGCAAATTCTTCTTTATCGTATGTTTCTGGTAAATCCACCCAACCTGTAAAATCAAAACCTGCACCTGTTTTTTCACGTAAATCTCTATTCGCTGTTGATACAGCTGATTGTAAATAACGTAATTCATGCCCTCCAAAGAAAGAGAGTGCTTTTTTATAATCAAATGTTATATGTTTTCCCATGTTTCTACCTCCATTATTCTTGATGTGTCTGTTGATTGATTAACTCCTGAGCTTCATCAATCCATTCAGGTAATTTTTGACGCAGTGTTTCAAATCCTAATTGATTAGTATAAACATCACGCCGTCTTTTCTTTCGTACCACTTGCTTAGGAACCGGAATTTTTTCTAACGCACGTAACGACAAACTGATTTTCTTCGTATATTCATCAACATCAATGACCATGGCACGTACCGTTTGCCCCAAAGTCAAAAAACCTTGTACATTTTGTATATATCCATGTGTACATTCTGAAATATGAATTAAACCTTGTTCGTCCTGACCAAGACTAACAAAAATTCCATAAGGCTGAACCCCTGTTACTGTCCCTTCTATAATGTCACCAATTTTATACATAGGCAACACCTTATAATTCTTCAATAGATAAAATGGCAATATCTTCTAAAGGTCTATCTTGAGCACCTGTTTTTGCTTGTTCAATAGCATACACAACATCCATGCCACTTTTCACTTGCCCAAAAACAGTATGTCTTTGATCTAACCAAGGTGTCCCACCATTTTTAGCGTATTCTTCAATCGCTTCTTTTGGCCAACCTCCTTTTTCTAATTGTGATAACATATGTGCCGGCACATGTTTAGCTGTAACAATAAAAAATTGACTCCCATTAGTATTTGGTCCAGCATTTGCCATAGATAATGCTCCATTAAAATTAAATGCGTCTAAAGAAAACTCATCCTCAAATTTTTCTCCATAAATTGATTCACCACCCATACCTGTTCCAGTAGGATCTCCTCCTTGAATCATAAAGTCTGAAATAACTCGATGGAAAATAACACCATTATAATAACCTTGTTTTGCTAAACCTACAAAGTTCGCTACTGTTTTTGGCGCAACATCTGGAAATAAGCGTAAAACAATATCTCCTTTGGTTGTTTTCATCAACACTTGTATTTCATTTTGTGTTTGTGTTTCTAATTGTGGATAATTTGTCATCTATCTCGCTCCTTATCATTCTCATATCTCATATATCATACCTAATTTTAAAAGATTTTTCATCTTTTTTTATTTCTTATGACAAAAAAACTCTCTATAAAGTCATACGGCTTTATAGAGAGTTCTATTATTTTCTTTTAAATAAGGATTTTAAAGAAAGAAACGGTACATTTTTGATGATTTTATCATTACCTAAATATTCACGCATGATTTTTAATGCTTTGCCTGCATCTTTGACAACAAAGTTAAAACTACCATTTTTCTTAGTGTCAACAAAAAAACCGCGAATATAACGATTATTGAAATACAGTTGAGCTCTTACCTTATCAATTTCTTGCCATGGAATTTGCACAAAATCATTCGGATTTTTTTCATAATAAAACTCAATCGCTTTATCACCAATTAAAATGGAACCATTTTTAGCTGTAATGCCACTGTGAAAAGAATTTGCTTTTGTTGTAAAATCTACTTTTGTATTTTGTGATACGACCATTTCATATTATCCTTTCATGTCTTAGAAAATACCTACTAAATGTCCTAAGATACCCACAATAAATAATCCGAAGATGATAAGAATTGGGTTTACTTTTTTCTTCAATAACCACATACACAAGAACGTTAATAATAACGCTGCAAAACCTGGAATTAACTGATTCAAGTTATCTTGTAATGTTGTGACTTTTTCTGGAGAAATTGCTTTTCCGCTTGCCACTTCTCCTAAAATTTGTTGTAATTGTTCACTAGTAATGTTACCTTTCGGGAACTCCACATACGCTCCTTCAGATAATTTTACTGTTGATACTACCATTGGGAAGTTAATAGACGTCCAACGTTGTACTAAAATCCCCATAACAAACATCCCTAAAATAGATGCTCCTTTTGTAATAGTTTGTAATAAACCACCAGATAAATCTTTTGTGATTTCTGAACCTTGTTTATACCCAAACTCTTGTGTATACCATAAGAACGATACACGAATAACATTCCATACGATAAAGAAGAATAATGGGGCAATAATAGAGCCACCAGTTGCCAATGATGCTGCAATCGCACCTAAAATTGGACGTACTGTAAACCAGAATACTGGATCACCAATACCTGCTAAAGGTCCCATCATACCGACTTTAACCCCTTGAATAGCAGAATCATCAATACTTGCACCATTTGCACGCTCTTCTTCTAAAGCTAATGTTACCCCTAAAATTGGTGCTGCAATATATGGATGTGTATTGAAAAATTCTAAGTGACGTTTTAACGCTGCTGAACGTTCTTCTTCTGTGGTATATAATTTTTTCAAAGCAGGAATTAAAGCGTATGCCCAACCACCATTTTGCATACGTTCATAGTTCCAAGAACCTTGTAAAAGTTGTGAACGAAGCATAACATGACGACGGTCTTTTTTTGTTAATGTTACTTTATTTTCTGTCATACTCTATACCTCCTCTTAATAATCATTCAAAATATCGCCTAAAGGATCACCAGAAACTTGTGAACCCCCTGCGCCGCTATTCCCACCATTTTTAGATAAATTCAAGTAGATAATAGCTAGTGCCAGACCGATAATACCTGTTGCAATCAAAGTCAATTCGTTTAATGGTGCTAATGCAAATCCAAGGAAGAAGAATGGCCATACTTCTTTTGTTGCCATTAAGTTAATAACCATTGCATACCCTACGGCTACAACAAATCCTCCACCGATTGCCATACCTTCAGTAAACCATGCTGGTAGTGAACCTAATACATCTTTTACTGTTTCAGAAGGTACAAATAGTAATAATCCTGACGGTATCATTACACGTAATCCTTGACCTGCTAAGGCAATTAAATGCCACATTGTTACGCCTCTAAAATTACCTTTTTCTGCAGCTTTATCTGCTTGGTGAACAAGTACAACAGAAACAGTTCTCATCACCATTGTTAACACTAGACCAACTGTTGCTAATGTAATCGCTGAAGCAATCGCTACTTGGCGTCCTGCTACATCAAAATTACCTGCTTTTACATAAATAATCGCTGAAGCAACAGAAGCAAATGCTGCGTCTGGTGCAATAGCAGCACCAATATTAGACCAACCCATTGCAATAAATTGTAATGCCCCACCTAAAATAATACACTCACTTAAATGTCCTGTTGCTAATCCAACTAATGAACACGCAATAATCGGTTGATGAAATTGAAATTGGTCTAAAACACCTTCCATACCCGCCAAAAATGCTACAACGAGAACTAAAATTGTTGAAATTACATTAAATTCCATAATTTCCTCCTATTATAATGATAAGCCTTCAGATGCTTTAGCAGAAATCAATTTAAATAAATCTGCTTGTTTATCTGCTGGAACTTTTCTAACATCAAATTTAACACCTAAATCGGCTAATTTTTTATACGTGTTAACATCTTCTTGATCAACTGATAACGAACTGCTAATAAGCACTTTCCCAACAGAGTGCGCCATTGACCCAATGTTTAATTCTTTAATATCAACACCTTGTTCAACAACTGCTAGCACATCTTGTGGATTTTCAAATAATAATAATGCCTTTGTGTCACCAAAACGTGTATCTTTTGTGACTTCTACTAATTTTTTCAATGGAATAACATGTGCTTTTACACCCGGAGGGGCAGCTTGTTCAATCAGTTTTTTGCGTAACTCATCTTGAGATACTTTATCAGATACAACAATAATACGATCAGGGTTCGTTGTTTTTGTCCATGTTGTTGCAACTTGTCCGTGTAATAAACGCGTATCGACACGAGCAAGAACAAATTTAATATGTCCATCACCTAGTACCGTCCCTTCAGGAATAGCTCCTAGACGTTCTTCTTTTTGTGCTACTGGTTGTTGTTCAACAACTGGTTGTAGCTCTTCAGGTTTTACTTTTACAGCTTCTTGAGCTGTTGGAAGAATCGCTTTAGCAATATCATGAGCTTTTGTCATTGTAAAACGACTTGCATAGCTTTCCATTAACATCGGTAAATTTAAGCCTGCAACAATCGCTCTTGTTTCTGGGGATTCTTCAAACAAAATATTTGCTTGATTAAATGGGCTACCACCCCATAAATCCACTAAAAACAACACTTCTTCAGTGTCAAATTTAGCCATTGCTTCACGAAGTTTTCGTTGCAAATCTTCAGGTCCCTCACTCGGCATAAATGCAACTGCTTCAACTTGTTCTTGTTCACCAAAAATCATTGATGCAGATTGTTTTATTCCTAATGCAAATTCTCCATGACTTGCAATAATAATACCTACCATCAAAATACCTCCTTTGATTTTTCTTCTGAAATTATAAATAATTTCTATTTCAGAATATCAAAAAGAATACGAATGTAAATAGTTTTTTTTATTCAATGCTCTAAAATGACAAAATAATGAGAGGAAAGTAACAGAGTACCGTAAAATCACTGTTAAATAAATGAATTCAGAAAATGGCACGTTCTATTTTCTGAAAAGTTGATATATTAAAACCGCATAAAATCAAGGTTTTGTGTATTTTTTCTCAAATTTTATTTTCAAAAAATCTTTATCTAGTAAAAAATCCCTTTTGGTATAAATCCACCATTTTTTAAATATATCTATGTGTTTATAATTAAAGGCTCTATAATAAATCGTGTTGGTGGGAATAATCCACCAACACGATTTTGTATATAAAAGTGGACAAAAAAAGAGAAATACCTGTATGATTAAATCACCACAATTAAACAAGGAGGTATTTCT
>NZ_WNJY01000031.1:0-22577 GCF_010892355.1 Granulicatella sp. zg-ZJ
AGAAAGTGTGGTAATGATGGCAAGAAGGACACACCTGTCACCATGTCGAACACAGAAGTTAAGCTTCTTAGCGCCGAGGGTAGTTGGGGCATTGCCCCTGTGAGAGTAGGACGTTGCCACGCTTTTGGTTTATCCGCAATAGCTCAGTTGGTAGTAGCGCATGACTGTTAATCATGATGTCGTAGGTTCGAGTCCTACTTGCGGAGTTGGAGAATATTTGGATTCTGGAGAGTTGTCCGAGAGGCCGAAGGAGCACGATTGGAAATCGTGTAGGCGGGAAACTGTCTCAAGGGTTCGAATCCCTTACTCTCCGTTTTTTATTTTGTTATGGCCCGTTGGTCAAGCGGTTAAGACACCGCCCTTTCACGGCGGTAACACGGGTTCGAGTCCCGTACGGGTCATTAGTTGGAGGTTTAGCTCAGCTGGGAGAGCACCTGCCTTACAAGCAGGGGGTCAGCGGTTCGATCCCGTTAACCTCCACTTTCTCATATTATTGTGGTTCCGTGGTGTAGGGGTTAACATGCCTGCCTGTCACGCAGGAGATCGCGGGTTCAAATCCCGTCGGGACCGTATGGTTCAGTAGCTCAGTTGGTAGAGCACTTGATTGAAGCTCAAGGTGTCGGCAGTTCGACTCTGTCCTGAACCACTTTTATTTCTTAATATGGAGGGGTAGCGAAGTGGCTAAACGCGGCGGACTGTAAATCCGCTCCTTAGGGTTCGGCAGTTCGAATCTGCCCCCCTCCATTAAAAGTATTTAAACTACCTAGGGGTATAGTTTAAAGGTAGAACAAAGGTCTCCAAAACCTTTGGTGTGGGTTCGATTCCTGCTACCCCTGTTTACTAGTATTATGGCGGTCGTGGCGAAGTGGTTAACGCTCCGGATTGTGGCTCCGGCATTCGCGGGTTCGATTCCCGTCGATCGCCCTTTTTATTGGGGTATAGCCAAGCGGTAAGGCAACGGACTTTGACTCCGTCATTCGTTGGTTCGAATCCAGCTACCCCAGTTTGTATTATGGCGGTATAGCCAAGTGGTAAGGCACGGGTCTGCAAAACCTTGATCACCGGTTCAAATCCGGTTACCGCCTTTGCACAAGTTTTATGATAAGCCGGCGTGGCGGAATTGGCAGACGCGCTGGACTCAAAATCCAGTGCCCTCACGGGCGTGTCGGTTCGAGCCCGACCGCCGGTATTGTTTATACGACAAGGTTTGTGCGACTTTGTTTATACGTTGAGAAGCGTAAAAATCAACGTAAAGTTTCTTAAAATTTCTTATGGTGAGAAATTTTAGTACAAAAGGTCTAGCTTATCAGCTAGGCTTTTTTGCTTACTTGGATATAAATGTGAATAGGTATCAATCGTAGTCGCAATAGATGCGTGACCTAGTCGTTCTTTTACGATATGATAATCTTCCCCTTGATTGATAAGTAAAGAAGCATGAGAGTGTCTAAAATCATGAATACGAATACGTTTAATATTTGTATCGCGAGTTAGAACTTTTTTATATATTTTTTCAATACTATTTTTACCGATTTCTAAAAGATTAGATTGAATACATTGTAGGTCAGATGAATTGTTTATATAGTCTTTTAAAATTTCTGATTGCTTGTCTTTCCAGTTCTTTAACTCATTAAGTAATTTAGAATTGATAGAAATAATACGATCTGAAGTTTTTGTTTTTGTTGTTCCAATAATATTTTTTCCATTTTGTCGATAAACGGTTTTATTTATTGTGATTGTTGCATTTTGAAAGTTAATATCTGACCATTTAAGTGCAAGAGCTTCTCCTAATCTCATACCTGTAAAATAAAGAAGTGTGAAGAATAATTCCATATTGTATTCATCTTCTTGAAAAAGAGATTTGAAATGGAGAAATTCTTCTAGTGTCCAATATTGGATAGAGGATTTAGTTGTTGGAAGCTTTTTTAAAAGTGTCATAGGATTGGATTGGTAATATCCTTTTTTAACACCAATATCTAAAATCTTTTTTAATAGTATCATGATTTTATTGATACTATTATTATTTAATGTTCTATCTTTAAATTGCCGATGAGATTTCTTTTTCAGATGCTCTCTAAAATCGTATATATCGTCATAAGTAATTTTTTTAATATCGGTATTTTTAAAATAGGGGAATATATGACGATTATAATTATTTTCTTGAGTTGTGATATAGCTTAGTTTTCTATTATTTATCATATCCTCCTTTTTTAGTAAGTGATAAAGTGGGTCGATTTGTACGGATTTTCCGTATCTGTTTTCGTGTAATTCAACAATACGTAGATGTTGTTCGATATTGATAGCTTCTTGTTTGGTTCGTATTCCTTTACGGACAATTCTTTTTTGTTTACCAGTTACAGAGTTGTATCCTCCGCTTACATCTACGGTATATGTTCCATTTATTTGTTTTTTTATTGTCATAGTGTCTATCCTTACATAGAAGAAATTCTAAACAATGACATTCTCAATTTGCAGAAAGAAAACATGTTTAGAATTTCTTCTAAACTTAGTTTTCTTTTTTGATTTCGTATCCAAGAATAGTTTCAGCAACTTTAATTGGAATAGTTCCCACTCGTTTGTTATTGTACAAAGAAAAACCTTTTTCGACAAGTAGTTGTTTTCCTTGTCGAATAATTTTTTTTGCAGTTGTAGGAGTGTATCCTAAATGAATAAGTTCGTCTTTGGTAATGGTAATATAATTCATGAGTGTTTCCTTTCGTTAGGTTTAAAAATTTAAAAGATAGACTAGGTAGTCTTTTTATACATTTTTGGTTTTCATAGGTTCGATAATTTTATCGAATAGTTTTTGTTCATCATGTACATAGATAGGGTTTTCATAAAATGGATTTTTTTGTTTTTTATCTTGAATGGGAATATATGTTTTTGTTCTAGGTTCAAAGGTAGATGAATAAATATAATGTTTATCAATGTATAGGGTTAATCCAATACGCCTCTCTAGTTGTTCAAAGCTATCAATACGAGGGTTCCCTTTTTTCTTAGTAAGGATTTCAGAATATAATTCATAAGGAGAATAAGGACTGGTAATAAAAATCATTTTTGCACTAAGTGCTTTATCAAAAAAACGAACAGGAACCATAACATTAAAATTATACGGGTCTAAAATTTTTAGTAGGTCATCATAGCTAAATGTTTCAGGGCGCAGTTCGTCAATAATAACAATGGGTTCATTTTGATAGTCTTGAAAAGGGTCTTTACTTGAACCTGTTGTAAAGTAGGTGTGAGACGTTTTGGTTGCATAGTTAGTAGCTAATCTAGTTTTACCTGTTCCGGATTTTCCGTAAATATAAATAATTTCTTTATGAAGTTGATTATTTGTCATTTCTTTGATATAAGACGCTAAAAGAACTTCTTGTCGTTTTAACATAACGGTTTTTATACGACTAGCTGCTTTAGCATATTGACTACCTGTCAAAATATTTTCTACTTCTTTAAGAGTTATATCTCCGTCATATAAGAGGTCTAATAATTCATTGATTAGTTCACTGTCTTTCATTTGAGCTTTACGAGTAATATTTCTGGTAATTTGTTCAATTTTTTCAGTGAAATCAAAATTACTAAAAACATCTTCTAAGGGATACTGGTATTTATCTGAAGCATTTGTTGTTCGATGTACGAGATAACTATATCCATTGTTTGGGTTTTTGAAAAATTCTAATCTTTCGGTTTTAGCATTTTTCCGTAGTCCCTCTTTTTCATCAATTTCCCAAGCAATACTTTTAGGACTTCTTGCATGTGAGAAATAGAGCATGAGGTGTAAATGAGGTTCAACAGGCTTTCCGTCGTCATCTAGATCTTTATCGTGTAAGATAGATGCCCAATATTTTGGTTCAACAGTATTTACAATTCGTTTTGTTTCACGTTTCCAATCTTTGTCTTTTAGTAAACGAATTTGTTGTGTATACATGACAGAGCGTACACGGGGTTCTTTTGTTTCAGTTTCTGTTTGTTTAGTCATATAATGATACCTTTCTTGTTTTTATGACACAGTTGCACAGCAACGATTTGCGTGACAATGCCAAGACCTGTCACGCAAAAATGTAGTATATAAATAATGAATACATCCTAATTTGTTTCTATTTAACACAGTTTTGTAAATAGAAAGAAGATGTAGCCCATTTAGTTTTCAACAATGGGCTACATCTTCTTTATTTGTTATTTTCGTTCCCGTAGCACCATAGGTGGCTGTTAGTGGTTCTATAAGAGTAATATCTGAGAAAGTATAGTCAGTATCTAATTGATGAAGTTTTTCTTTTATTTTTTGAAAGTTGCTTTTCCAAATTTCTTCAACTTGCATAGGTACATTTAAAGATATAGTAAAGATTGCCTGTTGATTAAAGTATTCAATTTGAATGGTACTTCTGACACGATTTGCGATTGAATAAATCTTATCTTGACTACTTTGTGGTATGTTGTGGTTGAGAGATTTACTTGATGTCAGAAATCGACAATAATTTTTTATGCGAATGGTTGCAGCAAGTGATTTTAAACTATTTTTTATTGTATCTTTGATTAACTTTCGATAACAATATTCAAAAATAAAGCAACTCACTAAGAGTATGTATACACATATGTTTAGAACGTCTTGTATGAGTAAGATATTTGTAACTATTTTAGTTAAAACAGGAAGTGGAGAAGAATTTTTTACGAACTGAAAAAATCCTTCAAGAATGAAATTGACAACTAAAATAATTATTGTTTTGGTAAAAAAATTGTATTTATTCAAGGTTGTTCTCCCTTTCTTTTTTATACGTTGGTGTTAGTAGAGGCATAATATGATTATCATTTTTTCCGTTAACCAATTTAATGATGCCTGTTCCGTGCCCTATTGGTACAACAATATTATCAACATGAGCATTCGGTAATAAAAATTGAGTTGTGTTACTGTTGATTTCCCCTAAGATAACGGAACAGTTGATTTGTTCACGAACAGCTAGGTTACCTCCAAAAGCTGGAGCATCAAAACGTTGAGATATTAGAATAAGAGATGTTTTCGTAGCACGTCCAAGAAGTGCGATAGTGCCTAAGAGTTGAGCGAACGTTTCACGTGCTTGTTTAGGGCTTCCTTGAACAAGTGCTAAAAGTTCGTCTATGATAATATACGAGCGTTTAAAATTAGCTTTAGGATTTTTGAGTAGCATTTCTTGTCGCTCGTATATCATATTGATAGCACGTCCTAAAAGTTCGTTAACATCTGTTATAAAACTATTTAGATTTGAACCACGGTGAGGAGAAAGAGTTTCTAATCTCAATTCTTTTCCAAGGATAAAAATATCTGCCATTTTTGGGTCAACTAACACAATTTGGTCGGTAAAGGAATGAAGACAGCGGATTAAATATTCTACAAAGTACGATTTTCCGGAACCACTTGATCCGCTAATAGCCATATGTACAACTTCATTCATGTTTAAGGAAACGTTATTTGCCATGATAGGAATTTTTTCTTCTTTTACAGATGTTTCTATAAACCGATTTAGTCGCTCAATTTCTAACCTAGTAGGGATGCCGTCTATCCAAGGAAAAAAGAAAGCACGAGCTAGATTAGGGTCTTTTACGTTGTATGGTGTAAAATAAGCGTTATTTTGTACGAGTAAAGTTTTATAGGGATAGAGGACAGCAGAACAGATATCTGCGATTTGGAAATAGAGTTTTCTGTCAATCGGATAGGAAACAGGCAAATGAGGAATGAAGAAAAATCCTTTGTCATTTTTTTCTAACTGAATGCTGTA
Organism: Granulicatella sp. zg-ZJ; assembly: GCF_010892355.1. Taxonomy (NCBI): domain Bacteria; kingdom Bacillati; phylum Bacillota; class Bacilli; order Lactobacillales; family Carnobacteriaceae; genus Granulicatella; species Granulicatella sp. zg-ZJ. Next base: position 5,745 of record NZ_WNJY01000031.1, read on the forward strand.
TGAGTTGGTATAGCTGTTCTCTCCATTTAAAGGCAAGGCGGTGTTTAAAATTTTTGTTAGATAATTGGCAGATGCTGAACTAAGATTTTGTAGAGTATCTCTTGAGTGCATATACATATCCTTTCTTTATAATATTCTTATGGTCTATCATTATCACTATTATCATCTAATCGTTTATCACTATCTCTATGTCAAACTAGGCTTTTTCGATGCCGGTGGCACGGAAATAAATTTTGTTGTTGATTTGAATGGCTTCTAAGTTTTCAAAGATAACTTCATCACCAATCTCTAATTCTCTTAAGTCTGGTTTGTCTTCGGCGTTGAATTTTATTTTAAAAGGATTATCTTCTCTTGTAGCACACCAAACTTGATATCCTGTGATTTCATCCGTTACTTTGCCGTCAACATATTTTTTTTGTGGGACGACGTGTGGACCGACTAAGTAAAGGCTCAATCCGTTTAATGCTTCATTTGCTAGTGTTTTGGTATAATTGTTTTTTTTGTTCATTTTTTTACCTGCTTTCGTTTTATTTTATTTTTTTTATCTTGTGCTTCCCCAAAAAAAGCCCCCGTAATATTTGCTTTTTTTTTTTTTTTGAGGGGGCTTTTAATTATTAAATTTGTGTTACAATTTCAAGGAAGCACTTGACAAGAATTGTAAAAGTCGACTATATTCTAATTAGAGATAGGATAAACGGTTAGATGATAAGTGATAACGTTGAAATAAATATAATATTTCAAGGTTAAGAAGGGGTGTGGGGGAACCCCATTATATGTGTGAAAGACGTACGTCTTTCACACCGAAATACAGCAAAATTTGAAAACGTATACAAAATATAAATGAAAAAGTGAATTAACATGGGTATCACGTTAATTCACTTTTTATGTTTCTATCAAGAGTGATTTATTCTATATTTTTTAAAATATCAATGAAAGATTGTAAAACCATTTTTTGTTTATGATTAGATAATTGTTTCAAACTGTTCATAAATTCAACGATAAGCTCATGATTTTCTTTAAAAGTAGGTAATTCAAAGAATTCTTCTTTAGATATGTTGAGGGCAACTAATATTTTAGAAATTGTTTGTATTTTAAAATCGTATTTTCTACCTTCGATATGTTGGACAGCTTTTGCACCTAACCCCGCTAATTCAGCTAGTTTTTCTTGGCTGATTTGCCTTTCTTTTCTAAAATATTTAATTCTGGTTGCGATATAATCTTGCAAATCATCTTGCATTTATCTCCCCTCCCATACGAGTTTTTTCCGTACTTTAATCATAAAGGTTCTATACATAGAAAATAAGGATACTTTACGATACATTTGTTTATAAAAGTATTGTAAACAATACGTTCTTGTGGTAAGATGTGCGTGTAATCTATTTCATCTATAAAAAAGGAGATATGTTATGACAAAATTACTAAATAAGATAAGTTCATCAGCAATAGCTTTGGCAACAATTATAGGTGTTACTTCACAAGTGAAAAATGTACAAGCTGAAGAAGTAGGACCAGTAAATGATTTAGCCTCTACTGAAGTATCTGAAAAGCGTACTATAGAAATTTCTAAAAGTGACGTTGACGATGCCAAAAAGAATGAAGATATTGCGGAACAAGATGTCGCAAAAAAAGAAGCAACATTAAAAGAGGCAGCACGTGATGAAGATGAGAAACAAAAAGCCGTTGATGAGGCGACACGTGCCAAAGTCTTAGCGGAGGATAAAGCCAAAGCGTTGCCAGAGATTGAAAAAACCATTCAAGACGAAACGGCAAAACGTGATGAGGCACAAAACGCATTGCCACATGCCCAACAAGAGGTCACAGAGAAAAACCAAGACAAAGACACAAAAGAAGCGGCTGTGTCAAACGCACAACGCGACAAAGAGAACGCTCAAAAAGACGTAGATGCCTTACGTGCGCAAAGTTCGTCTGAGGTAGACGCGTTAAACGACCAAATCAAAGAAAAAGAAGCGCAAAAAGTCAATGCACAAGGCATTCGTGACAACATCCAACGTGATTTAGACGCGGTCAATACAGAGATTGCGGATAAAGAACGTGCCATTCGTGACTATACGCCAACACAAAAAGAATTAAAACAAACCAATCCAGCCGACGATGCACAAGAGAGAAAACGTTTGGAATTTATGGAAGACGTCGAATATCATGGTCAACCCGTAACCGAAACGATTGTGATTGATGAGCATGCCGAATACACACCAAACATTGATAAAATTATGGAACATGTGGCGGATTACATCAATGAGTTAAAACGCATCAACAATTTACCGGGACATGTGACCGTATCCACAAATCCAGAACATCGTAAATTTGCGGATTATCATGCCAAAGAATTGGTGAAGACCTTCTCGCATGCGTCAAACTATCCAGGTGGCAAACCAAATTCAGCCGAAAACATTTTGGACATGCCAATGGACAAACGTTTCATGTCAGATAAAGAATTTGCCTACCGTATCTTGTTAAACTGGTTCTCTGAATACAACAACGTACACCCAAACTACGGACACGCTATCACGTTGTTACAAGCAGATGGAGATTTCATCTTAGGGATTGCAGCCAAACCAGATCAATACCCAGGGATCCAAACATGGACATCATACACCGCAACCTTTAATGTGTTTAAATTAAATCGAGACGTATCATTAATGGAGTACGGCACACCGGAAACAGGGATGTTCTTACGTATTGATAAAAACGAAAATGCTTACAATGAGAATACAACTTACGATAATATTGACGATGTTCAACCAACCGAAAACGCCAAACAAGTGTTCTTCGTGCCAAATACGACCTTCCGTTATGTCACGAACGTGTCTGAAGGTGCGGGCAAACAAGCGTTACAAGACGAGTTGACAAGTCTTCAAGCACGTCGTACCACATTATCTAACCAATTAGCTGGACAAAACAGCATTGTGACCGATTTTGAAGAGGCGATCACACGTTTAGAAGCAAACAAACAAGAAGCGATCAACAATGATGCCGCACATCAAAGCGCATTAACGGCTGCACAAGCACGTTTAACACAAGCGACAACGGCCTTGGACAATGCCAAACAAGCATTGGCACAAGCAACCAAAGACGCACATGATGCACAAAAACGTGTGAGCGACTTAGAAAACACAATCAAAGCTGCCAATAGTGCACTCGCTAAAGCACAAAGCGACAAACAAGCAGCAACCAGTGACCCACAAGCGTTAGAAGAAGCGATCGTCAATGCACAAACCGCACTAGACAACGCCAAAGCGGCTAAAGCACAAGCGGCAAAAGATGTTGCACTTGCCAAAGCAACGTTTAACGCCGTACATGACGCATACACATACGTGAAACGTTTATACGACTTACAAGAAAGCATCAAGTTGGTACAAACAAACAACGGCATTCATGGGGTACCAAAAGAAACACCACGTGTAGACGCATTGCCAACATTAGACGTCAACGACATTGTGAGTGTGCCAAAAGACTACCCAACAGTGAACCCACTACCAACCATATCAGTGGAAGAAGTAGAACGTTTAACCAAACAACTAACACATCTACCACAAGATTACCCAACGGTTAACCCATTACCAACCATATCAGTGGAAGAAGTAGAACGTTTGACAAAAGAGTTGGAAAAACAAAACGACGTGGTAAAACCAATTCGTCCAATAGATATTCATCATAAATTTAAAATAAAATCAGAAATTGAACCAAAGCTAGAGAATACAAATAAACTTACTTTAGAGAATAGTGCTGATGCATCACAAAATATGAAAAAACTACCACATACAGGTACATCAGATGCACATACGTTATTCGCAGGGGTATTATCTTTATTTGGAGCAGGCGTTGTTGTTCGTAGACGAAAAGAGAAATAGATTAAAAAATAAAAATATAGTTTTGTATAGTAAAATGAACGTTTTTATATAAAAAGAAAGGTGAAGATACGTTTTGTAGTGTCTTCACCTTTTGCTTTTTTGAGTGCGATTTTTGCAAATTGAGTGTCTTAATAGTTTCTGAATTTCTAAAATTTAGTTAGTTTTATTTTAATATAAATAACGATAAACGTTGATAAATCAACATAAAAAATGATAAAAAACTAATTTTAGGTTCCTCAAAATCCAGTGCCCTCACGGGCGTGCCGGTTCGACCCCGGCCGCCGGTATTGTTTATACGACAAGGTTTTAATAACCTTGTCTATTTTTTTGGCTCTTCGTCAAATTGTGTTAGTGGAGAGAAATAGTGAGCATATTCGTGATGGTGGTAGTATTACCCATTCACTGCCTTTTTAGAATGATGTTATCTGAAGATTTTACTTGAATAAAGCAAAAGCGATGTAGCAGATATTAAAATAATGTCTGCTTTTCATTTATAAAAATGCTTTCTTGTAGAATCATGAAGAGGGTAACTGACATATAAAATCAGTTTTCCTCTCTGTTATAATGGATTCCTTTCTACAACTTAGGATATGTGATAGTTTTTTAATTTGCGAAAAAAGTATGTTTTGTTTTCCATTGTTCTAGCTTGATGCCTACCCAAAATGAGTAAATACCTAGTGTAATAATGCTTAGAAGTAACCACTTTATCCAATTTCCAAAAAGTCCCATAGCTGTTCCGGTAAATATTAGTCGGTGTCCTTCTATGACAGTATGTTTTGTTTTTCAACGGTAGATTAAGCATATCGCCCAAGGATAACAAATACCAAGGGTTAGAACTGTGATTATGGTGCCGAAAAGTATGTGTCCAACAAGGCTGAGTAAACCTCCGTCAAAGTAGCTTTGTTTCATTATGTTCTCCTTTGTTTTTTATTGATAGTGAGAGTGTAACAGTAAATAGCTAGTTTGTAAAATAAAAGTTAAGTAATGAATAATAAAAAAGAGTTATAGATGAATAGTTTAATAGTTCGGCAACAATTCCGTTTAGTAAAGGAATGGGTATGTAAATTAAATAAGAGATAAATGGATTTTTGAAAAAGAAGCGTCTGTATCATACTATTAGAATGGTATATGGGGATTGCTTTGTTTAGGGTATGTAGTAAACAAAAAAAGTATGTCATATCATGACATACTTTAATAGATGACGTTTCAGGAGGGATTCGAACCCCCGACCGTTCGCTTAGAAGGCGAATGCTCTATCCTGCTGAGCTACTGAAACAGAACCACTTAATTATTATATGTGTTTTTGTATCATAAGTCAATATTTTTAGTTATAAAAGTGGTTATTTGATACTCCAACCGCCGTCAATGGTGAGAATGTGCCCGTGAAGATAGGCGGCGCTTGAGCTAGCGAGGAAAATAGTTGCGTCGGCAATTTCATTTGGAAATGCCCATCTTTTTGCTGGTGTTTGTTCAGCTACCCATTTTGCTGTATCTCCAGTGCCTTCAAAGTCGGCTTGTGTCATGGATGTTTTGATAGCACCAGGAGCGATGCCATTGACGCGAATACCTTTAGAGGCGTAATCGTATGCTAATTGTTTTGTATAGCCAATAACAGCGTGTTTACTTGCTGTATAAGCTGCTCCGCCACCGCCGGCCAGAAAACCGGCTATAGATGCCATATTGATAATGATACCTTGTTGTTTTTTTAGCATGTTGTTTAATACGTGATTTGTGATTAAAAACATACTTTTTACATTGGTTGTCATAATACAATCCCATAGATCTTCGCTAGTTTCTAAACTAGGCATGTAATTATCTAGGATACCGGCACTATTGATAAGAATATCTATGGATTTTGGTAGTTTGGCAATATCCTCTCGAAGACAAACATCACCAATGATATGATGATAATTAGGATGTGTTATCTGACTTTTTTGTTTATCAAATCCGTATACAATGGCGTTTTGTTCTAAAAAAGCTTCGGCTTGTGCTTTTCCAATACCGCTAGAGCTACCCGTAACGAGAACGTTATAATTTATAAACATTTAGTCCACCAAAGTCCAATCTGTTGCAAAAATGTCGCATACGGTAGGGTTAAACATACTATAATAATCACTTTCTGTTTGGATAATTAAATAAGGTGTTGATTTTTCAACGTACGGAAGTGATTCTTGACGTTGGATAAATCGTTCTCCACCTTTCCAGCCGGTTCTGACTACTTTTTTGCCTGCTTTGATATAGGGTAAAATTTCTTCAAATGTCATCTTTTTTCTCCTTTATTTTGAAAGCATATAAAATATAATATGCTTTTAACTATATTATATAATATTATTTTTAAACAACAAGTCAGTCTTTAGCAGGATAAAAAATTTTTTAATTATGCTATACTAATAATGTTCAATGAGCATAATAGCAGATAAATGAGGAATAGAGATGGCGAAAAAATTAACAAGATCAAGAACGGATAGACGTATTGCCGGGATATGCGGTGGTTTAGCTGAATATTTTAATATAGATGTCACAGTGATACGCATCATTGTTGCCATTAGTTCTATAATAACTTTTTCAACAACATTATGGATTTACATTTTAGGCATACTGATTATTCCTTTGGAATCGTATCAAAAAAGTAGACACTATACTTATTACCAAACATATCAAAAAACAAATACTAGAAAAGACGTCACACCGACAAAAGATGATTTTTAAGAAGTACCTACGGAGTACTTCTTTTTTTATGTAAGAATTGGTATACTTATGAAGATAAAGAGTAAGGAGTTAACATCATGAAACTATATGAACATGAGCGCTTGGATACATTGATAAAAGAAAATATTCAGATTATTCAAAGCAAGAAAGTTTTTTCTTTTTCTTTAGATGCGGTTCTCCTTGCACATTTTGCTGAATTGCCTAGGAATAAAAAAGCATGTATTTTAGATGCGTGTTCGGGGAATGGCGCGGTTGCTTTTATGATATCTGCTAAAACAAATAATCCTATTTATGCCATTGAATATCAAGAAATTTTAGCGGATATGGCACAACGTACGGTAACATTAAATCATCTCGAAGATAGAGTAAAGATTATTCACGGTGATTATAACGATGCACAAAAGTGGTTTGATAGAGGATCTGTTGATGTTATCACATGTAATCCACCTTATTTTACAACAGAAGATTATGCAAATATACATGAAGAAAATGCGATTGCTTTGGCAAGGCATGAATTAACCATTACACTGGATGAGTGGGTATCCACGAGTAGTCAATTATTAAAAAATGGTGGAAAGTTGTATTGTGTTCATCGTCCCGATAGATTGCTTCAATTATTAACAGTATTAAAAAGTCATCAATTAGTCCCTAAAAAGATGTGTTTTGTGCATCCGAAAAAAGAAAAAGATGCCAATATGGTATTGATTGAGGCAGTTAAGCAAGGAAAGGAAAAAGGGATTAAGATAATTCCACCTATCATTGTGTTTAATGAGAAAAATGAGTATATCGAGCCTGTTAGGAGTATTTTATATGGAGAGTAAGAATCATTATTTTTATGTACTAATGTGTGCGGATAATACATTTTACGCTGGATATACAACAGATGTTGCTAGAAGAGAATTAGAGCATAATACATCGGATAAGGGAGCAAAATACACAAAAACAAGACGTCCGGTAAAAGTTATTCATGTTGAAAGTTTTCCAACACGATCCATGGCAACAAAGCAAGAAGCAATGTTTAAAAAATTAAGTAAAAAAGAGAAAGAAGCGTATATAAAACATGCACATTCAAAAGAGTTTTGAAAATAGCCAAAGTGGAATTTTATATTTAATTCCAACGCCTATTGGGAATTTAGAAGATATGACCTATAGAGCGGTTCGTTTGTTAGACGAGGTTACTTTGATTGCCGCTGAAGATACTAGACAGACAAAAAAATTATTAAATCATTTTCATATAAAAACACCTCAAATAAGTCTGCATGAACATAATATTATGGAAAAGATTGACTATTTAATTGATAAATTACATCAAGGGGAAAGTATTGCGCAAGTGAGTGATGCGGGTATGCCGTCCATTAGTGATCCAGGACATGAATTGGTACTTGCTTGTCTTGAACAGCATATTCCGGTAGTGTCAATTCCAGGAGCGAGTGCAGGACTAACGGCGCTGATAGCGTCAGGTTTATCGCCTCAACCATTTTATTTTTATGGTTTTTTACCTAGAAAAAAACAAGAACAGATATTTGTGCTTGAGCAATTAAAGTCACGAGAAGAAACGCTTATTTTTTATGAATCACCACATCGGATTAAAAAGACAATACAAGTGTTATCTAATGTATTTGATGAAACGAGGCAGGCTGTTATTTGTCGTGAATTAACGAAACGATATGAAGAATATATAAGAGGCAGTTTAAAAGAAATTCAAATATACTTAGAAGAAACCGAGTTAAAAGGTGAGATATGTTTATTAGTGTCAGGAACATCGGATGAGGATAGTCAGGAAGAGATGGTAGATTTGCCGTTGAAAGAGTGTGTTTTACAAGTTATGCAGGAGCAAGATCTGACAGCGAAAGAAGCCATTAAGTACGTGGCGAAAATGAAAAAAATGAAAAAGCAAGATGTTTACCAAGCGTATCATCAAGAATAGGAGAAATGTATGGAAACATTAGTATTAGGTGGGTATACAAAAGGACGTAATAAAGGAGTATCTTTTGCAACATTAGATACAGATAAAAAGAAAATAACGAATGTTAGATTAGCTCTTGAAATAGAGTCCCCAACATATGTGACAACAGTGGGAGATTTTGCCTTTTCTGTTGTGAAAGAAGGGGACTGGGCAGGTGTTGCTTTATTAGAAAAACAAGATGATGCGTATCGTCAAATTGCAGCGGCGTTAACAGAAGGTGTCAATCCACCATGTTATGTGTCATTTGATAAAAAGCGTCAGTTGATTTTTAGTGCAAACTATCATCAAGGTTTTTTTGATGTGATAGCTATCACAGATGATGGATTAGATGTGGTTCAGTCTGTGCAATTTGAAGGATCAAGTGTACATGAAAATCAACAATCATCTCATGTACATTATGTGCAAATGGATAGAGCAAGTGAGTATTTAATGGTTTGTGATTTAGGGACAGATAAGGTGCATGTGTTTGATGTGAAAGTAAACGGAGAGGTAAAAGAGGTGTTTTGTTATCAAACAAAAGCTGGATTTGGACCAAGGCATCTTGTTCAACATCCAACATTACCTATTGTTTATGTATTAGGTGAATTATCTAATGAGATTGATATTTGTCGTTATGAAAAAGGTGTTTTAACGCATATAGAAACGGTGTCTTTATTACCAAAAGAGTATACAGATTGGAGTGGAGGGGCAGCGATTCGGGTGACGAGCGATGGACAGTTTGTGTATGCGTCTAACCGAGGGCACGATAGTATTGTTGTATATAAAGTTAATAATAGTGGTGTTTTAGAGCCAATTCAATGGATAAAAACAGAGGGAAAAACACCACGAGATTTTCATTTTAATCAAACAGAAGATTTTATTATTATCGGTCATCAAGACGACGATGTGTTATCATTGTTTAGCCGAGATACTAAAACAGGTGTATTGACATTACAAGATAAAGAAGCGATTGCTCCGGAGTGCGTCTGTGTGACACCGTTATGATGATGTAGAAACCACCAAAAGATGAGTGTTCATCTTTTGGTGGTTATGTTATATTTTGTAACATGATAAGGGAGTTTTTTCTTGAAAGAATGTAGAACTTTTTATATGATAGCATAATAATGTAGCATTACTTTACATCAGAGTGCTATAATGTGACTAGGTCCTAACACTTGTATAAGTGTTCTTCATGTGAAGGAGAGTTTTATGAAGGGTAAAGAAATACGACGTTCAATGCCGGTTTTTCCGATTGGGACAATGATGACACTGACGGACTTAACAGCTAGACAAATTCGATATTATGAAGAACAAGGGTTGATTATACCAAAACGTTCTCAAACAAATCGACGTTTGTATTCTTTAAATGATGTTGATAAATTGTTAGAAATTAAAGATTATTTAGCAGAAGGTCTAACAATTGTTGCGATTAAAAAGAAATATACAAAAGTTGAAAAAGAAAAAGAGCAACCTGCTCAAAAGTTTTTAACAGATGAAGATGTTAGACGTATCTTTTATCAAGAAATGATGAATCAACAAGAGTGGCGACATGATCGTTAATTTAAATAAAGGACGAGAGAAAAATGAAAAAACAAATCACGCGAGATACAGTATTAAAAGATGTTAAAGAAAAAGATGTTCGATATTTAAGATTAATGTTTACGGATATATTAGGAACAATCAAAAATGTTGAAGTACCTATTAGTCAGTTAGAAAAAGTATTAGCAAATAAAATGATGTTTGACGGCTCATCTATTGAGGGCTTTGTGCGTATTGAAGAAAGTGATATGTATTTGTATCCAGATCTATCAACATGGTTAGTTTTTCCGTGGGATAATGGACAAGGAAAAATTGCACGTTTGATTTGTGATATTTATAATCCAGACGGTACTCCTTTTGAAGGAGATCCGAGAGCGAATTTAAAGCGTGTCTTATCTGAAATGAGAGAGTTAGGATTTACGGATTTTAATTTAGGGCCAGAACCAGAATTTTTCTTATTTAAGTTAGATGAATACGGCAATCCAACGATGAAATTAAACGATGAAGGTGGCTATTTTGATTTAGCACCAACGGATTTAGGGGAAAATTGTCGTCGTGATATTGTGTTACAATTAGAAGAGTTAGGATTTGATATTGAAGCAAGTCATCATGAAGCTGCGCCAGGACAACATGAGATAGATTGGAAGTATGCTGATGCTCTTGATGCGTGTGATAATATTCAAACATTTAAATTGATTGTAAAAACGGTGGCACGTCAGCATGGCTTACATGCAACGTTTATGGCAAAACCTGTTTATGGGATCAATGGTTCGGGGATGCACTGTAATATGTCTTTATTTGATGAAAACGGAAATGTGTTTTACGATAAAGATGCCCCAGACGGATTGAGCGATACAGCGATGCATTTTATTGCAGGGCTATTGGAGCATGCTCGAGGTTTTACAGCTATTTGTAATCCAACAGTTAATTCATACAAACGCCTTGTACCAGGGTATGAGGCACCTGTTTACGTAGCTTGGAGTGGGCAAAATCGTTCGCCGTTAATTCGTATTCCAGCCTCAAGAGAAAATTCGACACGTGTAGAGTTGAGAAGTGTTGATCCAATGGCAAATCCATACTTAGTATTGTCTGTGTTGATTAAGTCTGGATTGGACGGTATTGTGAATAAAAAAATGCCACCAGCAGCAGTTAATCGTAATATTTATCAAATGTCTGCTAAAGATAGACTTGATAATGGTATTTTAGATTTACCGGGTAATTTATTAGAGGCTATTGATGAATTTGAAAAAGATGAAGTTGTTAAAAATGCTTTAGGTAAACATATTCAACAGAATTTTATAGCAGAAAAAACATTGGAGTTTCAATCTTATCGCACACAAGTGACGAAGTGGGAACTAGAACGTTATTTAACGCTATTCTAAAATACTATCTAATGAAAACTGTCTATCGTGTGGCAATCACAAATAAGGTTGGTTTCTAGTTAGAAAAGCTGTTTATACAAAAGGTATCTTTATATAAAATGAAGTGAGAAGAGATAGTAAATGATAGAACCATTTGCTATCTTTTTTGTGATATAATGGTGTTATTAAAAGAAAAGGAGATAGACAATGGCAGAAGCGTTAGAATTAGTCATTATTACAGGAATGAGTGGTGCTGGTAAGACAGTGGCAATGCAAAGTTTTGAAGATTTGGGATATTTTTGTGTCGATAATATGCCACCGAGTTTGTTGACGAAATTTTGGGATATTGTAAAAGAGAGTGGCAAAATCACACGTATTGCGCTTGTGATAGATTTAAGAAGTCGTGCCTTTTTCGATGAAATTATGGACTCCATTATTGATTTTGACAATACAGCGCTTGTGAGAACACGTATTCTCTTTTTAGATTGTCAAGATGAAGCGTTAGTATCTCGTTATAAAGAAACAAGGCGTACACATCCGCTTGTTGGGAATACAGGATTAATAACCGACGGCATCAGCCGTGAGCGTCAGTTGCTTGTTGATTTAAAAACACGTGCACAAATTGTGATTGATACAACGAATATTTCTCCTAGACAATTAAGAGAAAATATTATGACGCAATTTAAGTCGGATGATCGTGCGGTGTTTCATATTGAAGTGATGTCATTCGGGTTTAAATATGGTGTGCCGATTGATGCCGATATTGTTATGGATGTGCGTTTTTTACCAAACCCACATTATGTTCCTGAGCTAAGGTCATTGACGGGATTGGATGAAGAAGTGTATGATTATGTGATGAAACAGCCTGAAACGAGTGAATTTTATAAGCGTTTTGAAGGGCTGATTGATTATATTGTGCCAGGGTACAAAAAAGAAGGAAAAACATCTGTGGTTATTGCTATTGGTTGTACTGGAGGGCAACATCGTTCTGTTGCATTAACGGAACGTTTGGGCAATAGTTTAATGGTAAGTGGTTATCCGGTCAATATTACACATCGAGATAAAGATAAACGAAAAGAAACGGTGAATCGCTCATGAGAAAAAAGAAAGTAACCATTATTGGTGGTGGAACAGGGCTGCCGGTTTTATTAAAAGAATTGAAACAATATCCAATTGATATTACGGCGATTGTGACAGTAGCTGATGACGGAGGAAGCAGTGGCATTATTCGAGATTATGTCAATATTATTCCGCCAGGAGATATTCGTAATTGTTTAGTGGCTTTATCGACATTGGACGATGTTTATTTAGATATTTTTCAATATCGTTTTAATTCCGAAGATAAATTTTTTGCAGGGCACGCCATTGGCAATTTGATTATTGCGGCATTAAGTGAAATGCGTGATAATATTTTTGATGCTATTCAAGAATTGTCACGTATGATGAAAATTCAAGGGCAAGTCTATGCGGCAGCTAAAGAGCCTCTTGTTTTACATGCCACGTTTATGGATGGAACAGTCGTTAGTGGTGAGTCTGCTATTGCTAAGGAGAGAAAACGTATTAAGCATGTTCATGTGACGACGAAAGACGGTTCTATTGAAGATGCGCATGCCTCAAGTGATGTGGTTAGAGCAATTGAAGAAGCAGATATGTTAGTGTTAGGTCCGGGAAGTTTGTTTACAAGCATTTTACCTAATCTAATGATTCCGAATGTATCTGAAGCGATTTTAAAAACACAAGCGCAAATTGTCTATATTTGTAATATTATGACGCAATTAGGAGAAACAGAATCCTTTACAGATGCCGATCATGTACGTGTGTTGCATCGCCATTTAAAGCAGATGTTCATTGATACGGTTCTTGTTAATACAGAAACTGTACCAGATGATTATTTAAATCAACAAAAAGGCGAAGAGTATTTATTACAAGTGAAGCACCATTTTGACGGTCTACGAGGAGAAGGATGTCGTGTGATTTCGACAAATTTCTTAGAAATGAAAGAAAATGGTGCGTTCCACGACGGTAAAAAAGTAGTTGAAGAGTTGATGACACTATTAAACAGTGTATTTGAAAAATAAAAAATAGTGATAAGAAAGGTGGTGATAACATGTCTTATGCGGCTCAAGTGAAAAAAGAATTAACGTCTTTAGAAGTTCATAAGGAACATGCCAAAGCGGAACTTGCAGCGCTTATCCAAATGAATGGGGCAGTCAGTTTGTATCAGCAAAAGTTTATTTTAAATGTGCAAACAGAAAATGCAGCTATTGCTAGACGTATGTATACGTTATTGAAAGATCATTATGATGTTGAAAGTGAATTACTTGTTCGTCGTAAAATGAAGTTAAAGAAAAATAATATTTATATTGTACGTTTAAAAACAGGCACAAAAGAAATTTTAACGGATTTAGGTATTATGGATGGTTTGTTTTTCCAAACAAGAGTACCTAAAAATATTAAAAATAATGAGCAGAAAGTAAAGTCATATTTACGAGGGGCGTTTTTAGCAGGAGGTTCTGTTAATAATCCTGAAAAGAGTAGTTATCACCTTGAAATTTATTCAAACTATGAAGACCATAGTCAAGATATTTGTGATATGATAAATCGCTTTTATATGAATGGTCGTATTATTGAACGACGCAATGGGTATATTGCCTATATTAAAGAGGCTGAGAAAATTGCAGATTTTCTTGTGCTTATCGGTGCATTAAATAGTATGATGAAATTTGAGGATATTCGTATTATTCGAGATATGAGAAATTCGGTTAATCGGATTGTGAATTGTGAAAATGCCAATTTAAGTAAAGTTATCAATGCCTCAAGTAAACAAATTGAAGCGATCAATTACATTGCAGAAAAAGTAGGTCTAGACGAATTGCCACCAAAATTAAAAGAAGTGGCAGAGCTAAGACTTTCGTATCCAGAATCTAGTTTAATGGAAATCGGAGAGATGATTGTTGGAGAAACGGTTTCTAAGTCAGGAATAAATCATCGTTTACGAAAAATTGTTGCATTTGCAGATAAACTAAAAAAAGAAGGTGTTTAAATGGCATTGCAAGATAAAGATTTTATTGAAAAACAAATTGAGCAGCTAACAAATGGATTGAGTAAATTTATTGATGTGGAAGCATTATTTGATAAAGAAAAAGAGAAAAAACAAGAAGAAACAAAAGAAGATGATGAGTAGCAATCATCTTCTTTTGTTATTTTGAGATAAAAATACTTTTGAAAAAAGGTTGAGAATGATATAGTTAGTTTGATAAAAATATAAAAGAGGTATAATATGTTAACACTTGCGTATATTGGGAATGGGAAAAGTACAAATCGTTATCATCTGCCATTTGTCAGAACATTGAAAGATAAATTTAAAGTGAAATATGTGTATGTTCGTCATTTTAAATCAGAGTGGGAAAAACAGCCTTATGTCACTTATACAACAGATTTAGATGTTTTATTAAAAGATACTACCGTAAATCTTATTGTCATTACAACGCCTATGGCATCACATTATGAATATGCTAAGTTGGCATTGGAGCATGGGAAGCATGTTTTAGTTGAAAAACCTTTTGTGAAAACAGCTAGAGAAGCTAAGGAATTATTTCAGCTAGCAAAAGAAAAAGGGTTAATATTGGAATGTTATCAAAATAGACGTTTTGATAGTGATTTTTTAACTGTTCAAAAAGTAATAGATAGTCAAAAATTAGGAGATATTTATGAAATAGATATGCATTTTGATTATTTTAGACCTGAAGTATCACAAGGAACGGAAATATTCAATGTAGAGGATAGTTTTGTGTACACGCATGCTTGTCATACATTGGATCAAGTGATTTCTTGTTTTGGAGTACCTACAAGTACGCATTTTGATGTTCGTCAACTTTTAGGTGAAGGACGTATGAATGATTATTTTGATATTGATTTATATTATCAAAATATGAAAGTATCTGTTAAATCAAGTTATTTTAGAATAAAACCAAGACCGAGTTTTGTTGTTTATGGAATGAAAGGTACATTTATAAAAGACAAAAAAGATAGGCAAGAAGAGCATTTGAAGTATTTTTATATGCCAGAGCATGATGATTTTGGAGTAGATACCTTAGAAGATTATGGTGTTTTAACGTATGTAGACGATTTGGGATGTATCCATGAAGAAAAAATTGTATCTGAGAAAGGTCATTATAAATATTTTTATGAGCATTTACACGATACGATTGTGTTGGGTAAAGAAAAACTAGTCAAAGATGAGGAAACTATATTACAAATAGAATTATTAGAAAAAGGTGTAGAGAATTTATGGTAGATAATAAGGAACCCATTTTTTTAAAGCCTGTGTTACAGGAAAAAATATGGGGAGGTAACAAATTAGAAACAGAATTTGGTATGCTCTTACCTAGTCAAAAAATAGGAGAATCATGGAGCATTAGTGCACATCCGAATGGTGTATCAACAATTATATCTCCAAAAATGTTTGAAGGTATGGGATTGGATACATTTTATCAAACATATCCAGATTATTTTGGTGGTAAGGTAGAGGAGCGTTTCCCTTTGCTTACAAAAATTTTAGATGCTAGTGATGATTTATCTGTTCAAGTACATCCCGATGATATTTATGGGTTAGAACATGAGGGAGAATTAGGGAAAACAGAATGCTGGTATGTGATTTCAGCAGAAGAAGGATCCAAAATCATTTATGGGCACACAGCTCAAACACAAGAAGAGTTTAAAGAAAAAATTGAGAAACAAGAATGGAAAGATTTATTTCTTGAAATACCTGTTCAAGCTGGTGATTTTTTCGATGTGCCTCATGGTACCATCCATGCAATCGGAAAAGGTATTGTGATATTAGAAACACAACAAAATTCAGATACAACCTATCGTGTATATGACTATGATAGAGTGGATGAACAAGGTCATCAAAGGGACTTACATATTCAACAATCATTAGCTGTGACACGATTTCCACATCAGCATCCAGTTTTGAAAGATGCTAGACACGATATAGAAGATGGTTATGTGCATCATTATTTGAGTAATGACTATTTTAGTGTTTGGAAATGGCAAGTAGATGGACAAATGTCTATTTTTTTAGACGAAGGCTATTATTTGGTGACTGTGATAAAAGGAGCAGGAAAAATGAGAATAGATGAGAGGGAGTATAAGCTCTCTTTATCTCATTCGTTTATTTTACCATTTGGGACACAAGAAATTAGGTTGACTGGAGATTTAGAACTAATTGCATCCAAACCAAATAGGCAAGTAGATTAAAACTACTTGCTTTTTTAATTAGGCTCTTCGTCAAATTGTGTTGGTGGAGAGAAATAGTGAGTATGTTGGTAGTGAATGGCATTAACCATTCACTACCTTTTTCACATTCTTTTTCTGCCACTGAGAATGGTGTTGTATGATTAAA
>NZ_WNJY01000032.1:0-19136 GCF_010892355.1 Granulicatella sp. zg-ZJ
TATTATAAAAAAGACATTTTAAAATTTTTAGAAGAGAAAAAGATATTTTCTGTGATTGGGTATAGACGTTTTCATCGCAATCCTGACCATAAGTTTTTTCGCTATGATTCATCTAGAGATTGTTTTACGGATACACGTACGGGAGAAATTTACACCTACAGAAACATTGATAGACAAGGATATAAGCAGTATCGTATAAGCGATAACAGTAATAAACGGATACTACGTCGAGCGATAGATGCTGATGTATACGATAGATGTCGTGAACGTCGATTATCTACGTTTGGGAAAGCACTATATAAACGACGGAAAGAAACGATTGAGCGTAGCTTTGCAGACTCTAAACAAAATCATGGGTATCGGTTTGCACAATATAGAGGAGTAGCCAAGATGCAGCAGTACACTTGGTTATCTTGTGCTGCCCAAAACATGAAAAAAATGGCAATCCTACTCACGAGAGATAGCCATTTTTTACAATATAGTTCTTTATTTATCATTTTTAAATGTAAAATCCAACGTATTTTTCAAAACTGGAAAAATACGTTGGATTTTTTATCGCTATTGTCAACAGTCTGACCGGACAGTCGTAAAAACGACTGTCCGGTGTTTTATTATTGTCCCCAAAAAGTTAGATTTTCTATCTAACTTTTTGGGGATACCAGTCAAAAATTATTCTCAACACAATTTTCTATAAAGTTAGTTTTTAATGATTAAAATAATGTACCGCTAATTGTGTACCGATTTTCGCATTGTTTTTCACTAATTTAATATTTGCTTCTAAGCTTTTTCCGTCTGTTAATTCAACGATTTTTCCTAATAAGAATGGTGTAATATCTTTTCCAACAATACCTTTTTCTTCTGCTTCTTTTACAGCAGATGCGATAATACCATTGATGTATTCTGGATCCATTGCATCTTCTTCACGAATTGGATTTGCTACGACAACGCCACCTTCTAAACCTAATGCCCATTTTGTGCGAATCATATCAGCAATATTTTCTAATTTATCATGTGATAAAGCTAATGGTAATCCACTATCACGTGTAAAGAATGCCGGTAAGTTTTTCACACCATACCCTACAACTGGTACACCTTTTGTTTCTAAATATTCTAATGTTGCTGGTAAATCTAAAATAGATTTAGCACCTGCACAAATAACAGTAACGCTTGTTTGTGCTAATTCGTCCATATCAGCTGAAATATCTAATGTTGTTTCCCAGCCACGATGCACACCACCTAATCCTCCTGTAACGAAGAATTTGATACCTGCTAAAGCTGCACAAATCATTGTTGAAGCAACAGTTGTTGCACCTAAACGTTTGCTTGCCACAACATCTGCTAAATCACGTCTTGATACTTTAGCAATGCCTTTACTACTACCAAACATTTCTAATTCTTCATCGGATAATCCGATTTTGATTTTTCCATCTACAATCGCAATTGTTGCTGGGACACCACCATTATCACGAACGATTTGTTCTACTTCACGAGCCATTGCAACGTTTTGTGGATATGGCATACCATGTGAAATAATTGTTGATTCTAATGCAACAATTGGTAAACCTTTTTGCATCCCTTCTTGTACTTCTTTTGAAAACACTAAATATTTTTCCATATTAATACTCCTTCATTTCTTTTAATAAACGATTTTTTGTTAATTGTGGTCTAACAGTTTGAATAGATTGAATCGTGTGATAAGAATTTGTTCTTCCCGCCAATGCACACGTATCATCATCTTCATCTAAGAGCCATGCATCAATATACGCCGCAGTAAATGAATCTCCTGCACCAGTCACATCAATGATATTTTCTGCATTTAATGCTTTAATAGGATACCATTTAGGGTTTGGTGACATCACAAGTAAATCATTTGAACCTTGTGTTAAAACAACTCTTTTGACACCAAGAGATAACCACTTCTCTCCCGCTTTTTCTAAGTCCTGTTTTGTGTTGTATTGTTCATTAAAAAAGGCTTGTGTTTCACCTTTATTCACAATTAAACAATCAACAGCTTGCAA
This sequence comes from Granulicatella sp. zg-ZJ, assembly GCF_010892355.1. Taxonomy (NCBI): domain Bacteria; kingdom Bacillati; phylum Bacillota; class Bacilli; order Lactobacillales; family Carnobacteriaceae; genus Granulicatella; species Granulicatella sp. zg-ZJ. The sequence continues at coordinate 2,019 of NZ_WNJY01000032.1, forward strand.
ATTTTGTGGTAATCTTTCCATTTTTGGCTCAGATACGGTTATTAATACGAGTTTTATATTATTTTTTGCAGAAAAAGAACATATAAACTCAATAGATTCTTTAGGACAATTTAAATCCATAATAATACAACTAGCGTGTTGTAAAATCGCTGTTTGTTTCATCAATAATTCAGGCGTTAAATAATCATAAATCGACATATCTGCCAAACCTAAATACATTTCTCCGTCTGCATCTAATAAAGCGGTATACGTTCCAGTAGACTGCCCTTCAATCGTGACAACACTATTCGTATTCATGAACGGACTAGACATTTCACGAATACGTGCCCATTCTGCATCATTCCCAGAAACAGATAATAACGACACTTCATTACCTAATCTTCCTAAATTTTCTGCGACATTTCTAGCAACACCACCTACTGATGCCATGGATGTTACGGGATTAGACGTATAGCTAATGAGTTTTTCTGTAGTTTTAATCTTCTTATCGACATTGGCTGCTCCGATACAAACAATACCATTGCGTTCATTGACAATATAGGCTTTCCCTAATAAATATTTTTTCTTTACTAAAGATGAAATAATATTGGCAACAGCCGGTCTAGATAAGCCTATGATGTCTGCAATTTCTTGTTGAGAAATATAGGGATTTTGTTCAATTAAACGAAAGATAATTTTCTCATTTTCTTTCATATTCCCGCCTCCTCTCTTCAAACAAATGTTCAGTTTTAAAAACTTATGTTTAAATAATACGCTTTATTTTAAAAAAAGTCAATACTTTTTCACAAGATAAAAGACGGTTTTATTCATTTTCTGACAATATTCTTCTCTTTTTTCACAATCTATATATACGTACATAACTTTAGACAAGATACTATATGTTGTGTTTTTAGTTGATTTTTTTATTTTTTTGTTTAAAATGATAGATGAGGTGAAAGCAATGACTGATTTACTAGAAAGAGCAACTAATATTGAACAGGCTATTGATAAATTACGAAATAATGATGTGACGATCGTGAATGAAAACGCAAATAAAGACAGTAGAGTTTATAATACTGAACGAGATTTAACGGCGGGTATTGTCGGAAAAACATTGGGGTTAAAAATGTTACCAAAACATGTTGCTCATGCCCATTTAAATGGAGATATTCATTATCACGATTTAGACTATCATCCCTATCAACCAATGACAAATTGTTGCTTAATTGATTTTAAAACAATGTTTGCACAAGGATTTCAAATTGGGAATGCACAAGTTGATTCTCCAAAATCTATTCAAACAGCGACTGCTCAAATGGCACAAATCATTGCCAATGTTGCCTCTAGTCAATATGGAGGTTGTAGTGCTAATCGGATTGATGAAGTGTTGGCTCCCTACGCACAATTAAATTACAATAAACATTTAAAAACAGCTGAAAAATGGATTGATGATGCATCTAAACATCATGCTTATGCACGTGAAAAAACAGAAAAAGATATTTATGATGCAATGCAAAGTTTAGAATATGAAATCAATACACTCTATACATCCCAAGGTCAAACACCTTTCACAACATTAGGATTTGGACTTGGTACAAACTGGATAGAACGTGCTATCCAAAAAGCAATTTTAACGGTACGTTTAATTGGTTTAGGAAAAGAAAAACGGACGGCTATTTTCCCTAAATTAGTTTTCACATTAAAAGACGGAACAAACTTAAAACCAAAAGACCCTAACTATGATTTAAAACAATTAGCCATTGAATGTGCGACACATCGTATGTACCCTGATGTCCTAATGTACGACAAAATTATTGATATTACTGGTAGTTTTAAAGCACCAATGGGTTGTCGCTCTTTTTTACATGGCTGGCAAAATAAAGACGGTATTTCTATCAATTCGGGTCGTATGAATTTAGGTGTTGTGACTTTAAATTTACCTCGTATTGCTTTAGAAAGTAAGTCTTTAGAGGAATTTTGGACACTTTTAATGGATAAATTAACCATTTGTCACGATGCACTTGTTTATCGTATCGAACGTGTAAAGCAAGCCCGTCCAACAAATGCACCTATTTTATATCAACATGGTGCATTTGGTGTAAAACTAAATCAAAACGATAAAGTTGATACACTTTTCAATCAAGATAGAGCAACTATTTCTTTAGGTTATATTGGTTTATATGAAGTGGCAACAAAATTTTTTGGTGAAAACTGGGAATCTAACGTTTCTGCTAAAGCGTTCACCATTGATATTTTAAAAGCACTTGATACAAAAACAAAAGAATGGAGTAAACAATACGGATATCATTTTAGCGTGTATGCAACTCCTAGCGAAAGTTTAACGGATCGTTTTTGTCGATTGGATAAAGAGATGTTTGGAGATGTTCCTAATATTACAGACAAGGGATACTACATGAACAGTTTCCATTATGATGTGCGTAAAAAGCCAACTCCGTTTGAGAAAATTTTATTTGAAAGTGAGTATCCTAAATATTCACCTGGTGGTTTTATTCATTATTGTGAATACCCTAATATGATACAAAATCCGAAAGCTTTAGAAGCCGTATGGGATTTTGCATACGATAAAGTGGGCTATTTAGGGACGAATACACCTATTGATAAATGTTATGAGTGCGCATTTACTGGAGATTTCAAACCGACAGAACATGGATTTGAATGCCCAAGCTGTAGAAATAGAAATCCCGAAACATGTGATGTTGTCAAACGAACATGTGGGTATTTAGGAAATCCTCAAGCTCGTCCGATGATTGCCGGTCGACACAAAGAAATCGTGGCACGACAAAAGCATTTGGAGATACGTATTTATGAAAACAAAGATTGCTGATTATAAACCATTTAATTTTGTTGACGGCGAAGGTGTTCGTTGTAGTTTATACGTGAGTGGTTGCTTATTTAATTGCAAAGGATGCTACAATAAATGTGCACAAGACTTTCAATATGGGACGGATTATTCTGATACTTTAAAATCACAAATTTTACAAGACATTGGCCAAAGTTATTGTCAAGGCTTATCTTTACTAGGTGGTGAACCATTTTTACATACGTCAGTTTTAACTGATTTATGTCGTGACATACGATCATTATACGGTCATTCAAAAGATATTTGGCTTTGGAGTGGCTATACATGGGAGGAACTACAAGAAGAAACTACAGATAAACAAGAATTACTATCTTATCTTGATATTTTAGTAGACGGTCGCTTTGTACTGTCACAATTAGATTTAACATTACAATTTAGAGGTAGCAGAAACCAACGTATTATTGATGTGCAGCAGTCCTTAACATCACAAACGATCAAATTATGGGAACATTTAAAAAAATAAAGACTGACACTAAGAATAACGAAAATGGACATATAACACTATAAATCAAATGAGATTAACTCAAAATACCCTAACTCAAGAAAAAATCATTCTATCCTATTTGGTCACCAACATCATTTGATATAGAGCCACCATCACCAAATAGGATAGAACACAAATAGAGAACTGACATCTCCGCATGTCAGTTCTCTATTTGTGAATGATAAATTATCTTTTATACCATTTTATGAAGAACCTATACTTAAAGTCTTTCTTAAATATTGTTCTCTTGTTGGTCATGTTTTAATTTATATTCTGCTCTTCTCGTTGAGTGTCGCCAATAACGGCGACTGCATAAAGCACTACAAAAAACTGTACGTCTATCTAATAGACCTTCCAATGTAACGACTTTTTTCCCACATTTCTTACATATAAATTCCCGTTTTTCTCTTAAATGATCATTCCTCATTTATTTACCCTTTAAATATATGCATCACGATTTATAGACTTCATTTCTCTTATCTATTTATTTTTCTTTGCTGATTTTTTAGATAAACCAATAGAACTCAAAACAGCACCTAAACCAAATAATAAAGTAGACACACTTGACCCTGTTCCAGTATGTGGCAACATTGGTTGATTTGGTTTTTCTTTTTCAGACATCGTCGTAGTACTTGTTGTCGTTTGTTTTGGTAGTATGATTGGTTTTCTTCTTTGTACTGTCGTTGTTGTTGATTCTTGACTTGTTGTGGTATTTATCGTAGTCGTTGATTCGCCTTTTGGATTTTCTTCCGGTTTTTCTTCTGGCTGTTCATCCGATAAAACATAGCCTAAATATACATCATTGGCTGGTACTTTTTTAATTGGAGCCGGAATAGCTATATTCATCAAACCATTATAATTCAATGCTCCAACAGCTTTACCTTGAATATAGCCCATAATTTTCAATAATTTATCTTTACTGTAGCCAGCTTTTAACTGTTCACCAACCTCTTTGGCAATGTCATCTTTGACATATACGACACTATTTTTCAGTTCGGCTTCACTTAATTGAGGATTTAATTTTTTAATTTCTTCCGTTGTGTAGGATACCCATTCCATTTTTTCTAAAATTTTCTCAGGTAAAGCATCTAAATCTTTTTCTTCATCTAAACGTAAACGTGTTCTTAATGTGAATGTTTTAGAACCATTTGTATTATTAACTTTAAATTTCACCCATGGTTCTTCTTTGGTTACCAAACTGTTGAAACTATCTTTTGTATTACCTAAGTCTTCACCTGTTACGGTTGAAATAGATAAAATATTTTTATTTTCATCTAATAAGTATAGCGGACGCCATGTATAACTCTTGAATCCTAAGTATAAATGTTCACCAACAGACATGCGTGGATCTAGTGTTAAAACTAAATCTACATATGTATATTCTTTGTTACGATCTTCAGGTTTTTCAATACTAAAGTCATTGTTTTTATATGTTTTCGTCAAAATACGTTCATCTGTATACCCAACATTTGGGTTTTTATGAACCAATAAAGCAACTTCTTTACTCATGGAGAAAGCTGCTTTTAATTCTACTTCGTTAAATGTATCTTTTTTGTACGCATCGATAACGATTTTTTCTTTTCCTGCACCATCTTCTCCAACATATTTTTCTTCTGAATCGTATTTCGTTACATTCTCTGTATTTGGTAATGTATTATCAGACGATACCTCTTCTGCAGGGTTGATAACAACCATATTTTCTGAGTTTATAGCATTAATCAATTTGGTATCTCTGATCTCTCCTTTTTCATTAAGCCATTTAAGAATATCAGCAAGATTATTAGGAACCTCAGCTACACCTAAATACACACCGTATAATTTGGCATTTTCAGGAATTCCATTTGGAAAGACCTCCTTAATAGATTGTGTCTTAGAATATACTTTTGCTCCTTCCGCAATTTTACCGTTCACTAAAGGTTTATCTGTCCAACCTAAGAAATTATTTGTCGCATGACGGTATAATCCTCCAGGTTCTAAATTATCGTCTTTTAACTTTTCAGATCCATCTGTATACTTTTTTTCTGTTGAAACTTGACTGTTTCCAGCATTATAATGTTCAAAAATAACGCTACCTGTATAATTCACTGGTTCTGTTTCACTCACAGCAGTAGGCTGTGCTGCTGCATCTTCAGCGTATCCTTGAATATCTGTGTTTATACAAGATAAAAGTGTCAAAGCAGACACAAACATGATTCTTTTCTTCATGATTTTCTCCTTTTATTATTTATTGTTTTTCTTTAAATAAACCGCACTTCCAACAAGAATAGCTCCAATCCACAATATCATCATCGATATTGTTTCTCCAGTTTTTGGTAAAATAGGTGTTGATTTCGCTAGTGTTTTCTTACTTGTTTGTGTGGTTGATTCAGTTTTTGTTTCTTTTGGCAAGAACACCTGACGTCGATTAAAGATGTCTTTTTCAATCACTTCTCCGTTTTCTCTGACTTGAATCAATACAGTTTTTTCTTGTTTTTGATACCCTGGTAATGGTTTTGTTTCGACTAATGTATAGTCTCCATACACCACGTCTTTAAAGATGATTTGTCCATTGTCATCGGTCATTTGCGTGTCTATCACTTTATCGCCTTGATGCAATTCAAACACAACATCTTTAAGTGCTTTTTGTGTGAATGCATCCTTTTTAGTAATCACAATCGTACCTTTTTTCAAAGTATTTAAAATTGGTTTTTGCTCATTAACATATACTGTTTGTTTATCTTGTGTGACTGTCACATCTATAACATCCGTTAATAAATTGTAGTTTTCCAATGTGGCAATTTCTTTTAATTGATACGTTCCATACACCACATCTTTAAAAATAATCTGACCTGTTGAGTCCGTCTTAGCTTCCAATACTTTTTTATCATGTTGATATAACGCAAAGGTAACACCCTCTAGTTTTTTCTCAGGATTATCTGCATCGGCTTTTGTTAAGACAACATCTGCTTTTTTCTTCACATTGGTCATGACTTTGTCAATAGTAACTCCATTTTCTCTGACTGAAACCAAAATTGGTGTGCTATCTAACACATAGTTTTCCAATGTTATTGTTTCCACCAATGTATAATCACCATAAGGGATCTGTTTAAACTGAACTTGACCAGATTGATTAGTCATTTGTGTGTCTACTACTTGATCACCTTGACGTAGTTCAAATTTCACACCTGCTAAGACTTCTTTTGTATCCGCATCAGTTTTGGTTAACACAATATTTGATTTTTTCTTCACATTCGTCATGGTTTTCTCAATAGTGACACCATTTTCTCGAACTTGCACCTCTATTGGTGTACTGTCTAATACATAGTTTTCCAATGTTGCTGTTTCCACCAAAGTGTAATCCCCATAAGGGATATGTTCAAACTGCACTTGACCTTTCTCATCAGTTACTTTTGGTGTGCCAATAACCGTATCGCCTTGACGTAGTTCAAATGTCACACCAGCTAAGACTTCTTTTGTATCCGCATCAGTTTTGGTTAACACAATATTCGATTTTTTCTTCACATTTGTCATGGCTTTTTCAATGGTTTCACCATTTTCTCGAACTTGCACCTCTATTGGTGTACTGTCTAATACATAGTTTTCAAGTGTTTGTGTTTCGACCAATGTATAATCACCATAAGGTATCTGTTTAAAGCGAACCTGTCCTTTGTCATTGGTACTTTGACGGTCAATCACTATGTCTCCTTGTTTTAAAGCAAAGGTCACACCAGTAATAGCTTCTTTTGTATCCACATCTGTTTTCGTTAACACAATATCGGATTTTTTCTTCACATTCGTCATAGCTTTTTCAATGGTTTTACCATTTTCTCGAACTTGTACCTCTATTGGTGTACTATTTAACACATAGTTTTCCAATGTTGCTGTTTCCACCAAAGTGTAATCCCCATAAGGGATACGTTCAAAGCGGACTTGACCAGACTGGTTGGTCATTTGTGTATCTACCACTTTATCTCCTTGTTTTAAGGCAAAGGTCACACCAGCTAATGGTTCTTTTGTATCCGCATCAGTTTTAGTTAACACAATATTCGATTTTTTCTGTTCATTCAAGAACGGCTGTCCATTATTGGCAATAATTGTTTGACCCTCTGTGTCAATCGTCACAGTCTCAAGAGTACCCTCTAATACATTGTAATTAGTCAAAGTAGACGCTTCTTGTATAATGTATGTGCCGTAAACGACTTTTTCAAAGATTGCTTGTCCAGAGGCATCTGTTGTCGCTTCATATACTTTTTCACCATTTTGTAATAAATGGAATGTTACCCCTTGTAAGACTTTGGTTGGATCATCTTTATCTGCTTTTTTGACAATGACTGTCCCTTTTTTTAAGGTATTTGTAAAGTCTGTTTCAAGGATATCTTTGCCATTTTCTCGAATTTGAATGGTTCGTTTTTCCACAGATAAATTATATTGTTTTAACGTTTCTTTTTCTTCTAAGATATAATCCCCATACACCACATGATCAAAGGTCACTATCCCCTTTGCATCACTCGTTGCTTGGTATTTTTCTTGATCGTTTTGTTTCAAAACAAATGTCACGCCTTCAATCGTTTTATCTGCATGATCTGCATCGACTTTACGAATGATTACACGTCCTTTTTTCTTCACGTTAGACATGGTTTTGTTAATAGTTGCACCATCTTCTCGGACTGAAACCGAAATTGGTGTACTATCTAACACATAGTTCTCCAATGTTTGTGTTTCGACTAATGTATAATCGCCATAAGGAATATGTTCAAATCGAACCTTTCCTTTGTCATCGGTCGTTTTTGAAGTATCAATAACTTTATCGCCTTGACGTAGTTCGAACGTTACGCCGGCTAAAACTTCTTTTGTATCCTCATCTGTTTTAGTCAATACAATATCGGATTTTTTCTTCACATTCGTCATAGCTTTTTCAATGGTTTCACCATTTTCTCGAACTTGCACCTCTATCGGTGTACTATTTAATACATAATTTTCAAGTGTTCGTGTTTCCACTAAGGTATAATTTCCATAAGGGATATGTTCAAATCGAACTCGACCTGTCTCATCGGTTACTTTTGGCGTGCCAATAACCGTATCGCCTTGACGTAGTTCAAATGTCACACCAGCTAAGACTTCTTTTGTATCCGCATCAGTTTTGGTTAACACAATATCCGCTTTTTTCTTCACATTCGTCATGGTTTTGTCAATAGTGACACCATTTTCTCGAACTTGCACCTCTATTGGTGTACTGTCTAACACATAGTTTTCCAATGTTTGTGTTTCGACTAATGTATAATCACCATAAGGAATTTGTTCAAATCGAACCTTTCCTTTAGCATCGGTCGTTTTTGAAGTACCAACAACCTTATCTCCTTGACGTAACTCAAATGTGACACCCTCAAGTGGACTATTGGTATCCGCATCTGTTTTCGTCAACACAACATCTGCCTTTTTCACGGTATTTCGAACGGTTTTCTCAATCACTTGTTCATTTGTATCAATGACTACTTCTTGTGTATCCTCCGTTTTTAAATAACCCGTTGGCGCAGTAATTTCTTTTAATGTATAGGTCCCATAAGGAATACCTTTAAACGTTGCGATACCTTCTGAATTGGTCGTCGCCTTGTAACTTGCTTGCGTTTCTTGGTCTTTGAATAAACCAAACACTGCACCTTCTAATACTTTGGTATCTTGTTCTGCATCCACTTTTTTTACAAGAATGCTTCCTTTTTTAATAGTATTATAGATAGGATTCGTTGTAAGTATCACTTCTTTTTCGTCCTCACGAATAGTGACATTGTATTCTGTACTGTCTAAGTTATGACTCGCTAATGTATTTGTTTCTACGACTTTGTAATCACCATACGGAACATTGTCAAACACCAACTCTCCATTGACAGTAGTCGTTTTCACTGTAACAACCGTATCATCATTTGCTTTTTTCAATGTAAATTCAACACCTGCTAAAGGTTGTTTTGTATCAGCATCTTGTTTAATCAGTTTGATACTACCTTTTTTAAAGATATTTTCAATCATATTGTGAGATTGTACATGATCTGATGATAAGGTAATTGTGATTGGTTTGATTGTTCTATATGGATCTAGTCCTTCTACTTCACGTAATTCATACGTTCCAAAATCTAAAGAAGTAAAGGAAACCTCCCCTTGCTCATCTGTTTTCTTAATTTCTGACACAGCTTGATTCTCTTTGAATAATTGAAACCCAACATTCTTTAGCTTATCACCATTTTCATTCGTTTTTACCACGAAAATATCGCCTTTTGTCACAATAATACCTGCATTGCGTCTACCATGTCTTGTCACCTCAGTTGGTGGTGATAATTCAAACACAGGCGTTGTACCAATGTTTGGATTATCTGTACTTTGTGTCGTATCATTTCCACTTGTTCCCACTAGTGTATGACTTATTGGTGTAAAGGCCTCTTCCTCATATTTCTTCGTAAACTGGACATAGTATTTGCCACGTTTATACACGTTCATCTCATAATGTCCTTTGGCATCAGTCACAGCACTTATCAACTCTCCGTCTAATCCCTTAACAGGTGTGCCATCCTCATGCATCAGTTGTGCAGTATAGCCAGCTAATAATGGTTCATCATCGGAATGATCGCCATCTTTGTTAACATCGGCAAACACAATACCGTCTACCGTGTATTTTACATTAGATACACTGGCACGATTAGCTTCAATATAGTCTACCCCGTTCCGTGAGAAGGCAGTGGTGTTATTGGCAACGGAAAAATTATCCAGCGCTGTTTCTTTTGGAATTTTATTATGGGTAATAAATGATACTTCTTCCTTAGCAGTCACAATACTGCCCTCTTTTAACACAAACTTAAAGGCTTTAACTTGTGAAAAATCACTCACTTGATCTTTGGTCAACCAGTTGACGTCACGAACACTTGCTAAGTCAGTACCCTGTGGGGTAAGCGAATAAAACACATTAAATCGTTCTAAAAGTCGTTCGTTGAGTTTTATCCCATTGATATCTGCAACATCTTCAATCGCTTCTACTAGTGGTACATGAAATTGGCTCTCACGAGGTAGATAGTCACCCTCTTGATTTGGTACAATAGCATGGTCACCTACATACGGTAAGACGTCTATGACATGAAGTGCTTTTAAATCAATCAGCGTATTGTTTAAAATAGATAAACGATAATATATGTCCCCATCTAAATCTTGTGCAGGTGCAGATAAAGACCAATCTTGACTTGGATCTAAGGCAACTGTTTTTTTGGATAACACTTCTTCGGGTGGGAGGAAAGTAATATAGGTATCACTCGCCATAAAAGTTTCATTTGTATCGCCATCGCCATCTAAATCCAAAGCATCTTTATAAAACTGACCATTAGGTTTAATAATTTCAGATCTATCCCATGCTACAAAATGATTGATAACATTAACACCTTGTTTCGCATACTTAGTTACATTAACATCAAATTCTACCTGCCCCAATGCAACATAAGATTGCCCTTGAGCTTGACTTCTAAACTTAAAGATAACAGCTGTTTTTCCTGTATTTCTAAAATTTTCTACTATTTCTGGTTTAAAACCCTCTTTTTCAGTAACACTGTACAATAATCTCGGATTACCTGCATATTCAATTCCTGAAGGTAACAATGAAATGATAGTAATATCCTCTTCCTTAGGAACTCCATTCCAAGTTCCATTTAAAACTGAAGCAACTTTTTGACGACGGATATTTCTTTCTCCTTGATAAGGAACATTATACGTTCCCTCAGTAAGGTGTATTGAAATTCGAGGATCTGGATAAGCTATTCTTGACCAGTTATTATCTTTATTTCGTTCTCCTCTAAAATCATTTTCCCATATAGTATCTAAATCACTTCTTCTAGTGCTTAATTTCATTTTAAGCATATAATCTTGATGATTAGTTGTATATTCTCTATTTTTGAATTTTTCTAGCTCACTGTCTTTGGGTTTTGTTTCATGGAGTAATCTTATCTCTTGATTATTATCCAACAAAATAGGTTCATCAAATTCAACAGAAATCTCTCGATAATTCCCAGCTTCATTAGGAAGAGTTACGGATTGTCCAACTGGAATATTAGTTGCTAATAGTTCCTTATGACCATCACTTCCTATTCCGTATACCTTGTTCCCTGTTGCCTGTAATTTTTCTTTCACTGCTTCAGAACCAAAATTAAGAGCCATAATATGAAAATCCAAACGATTATCTAAATCGTATGCTCCTATCTTAGAAATATAACGCATTAAACCGTTTCTAGGATTTCCATAATCACTACCATTATTATAGGCTGTAACACGAGAATTAAAGTGTACCGTATGGCTATTAACATCATTTTTCTTTACAATTTGATTATTTTCAATTTCATAGATATTACTCCAGTCACCAGACTGAGTCCCCCATAAATCGTACTCGATATGTTCTGTTTTAACGAACGGAGGAGTTGGTGGAGTCACTGATTCATAGGCTTCAAATTTTACTTTAGCATTACGATCTGGCAAACGCTCTTCTGCTGGTGTACCCGGATTGATATAAAACTCAGCAGTATTCTCGTAGACATTCGTAGCACGAACTCCTTGTGATACTTCATTATTAAGTGGCTGATCCTGATATCTTAAAACAATCATCTTTCTCAAAGCTGGACGATTATAAGAATACCACTCATTATTTTCAAGTCTTAAACTACCTTCAAAGGTCGCCGTATGGTTTTCAGCATTATAAACCCAACCTCTATTAGATTCATTATTAAGGTCTAAAGTCGCTTCAGCTGGTAAATGTTCAACAATTTTTACTGTTTTAGGAACAAATCTACCAAAACCTTGTGAAGTCCCTTGAGGTGGATTATAGAAAAAATTTAAAGCGTAAGCTACCGACATAGGTTTCATTATCGGATTATTTTCAGGAATTTTTTCATCCCTAAATTCTTGACGATAAACAGCAACTGAATTATTATCATCCCAACGATTTGGCCATCCCCATTGTCTAACAGACTTATGGCTTGTCCACCCATATGTTTGAGCCGTATAAGTAACACTTGCCGAATCTAGTAAGGTACCATTACCATCAAACAATTCATATTTTGGTGTTACTGTTGTTCCATTTGGTGTCACGTCATTATAGAAGCGAAATGGAAAAGGAGACAAAGCAATAGAACCTCCCCTTAAAGAAGAAAAAGTATAGGTCATATACCAGTTATCTTCATCCTCAGAAAATTCACTTGTTTTTGCACTGTCCAATGTTACAAATGTTGGTTTAGTCGTTAAAATTCTTCCCTCATGTTTCACTTTTGGAAATGTAATCACTGTTTTTGCATTTAAAATATTGACACCGTCACCAGAAATATCAAAAGATGCTCTAGGTGTAATATTCTCCCCGGACAGATAAATTAACTTATCTGTCCCGTCGGGATTTTTTGTTTCTGTTAACATTTTGACATTATATTTGATTGTACTTTCTGCAAAAATATGTGTTAAAGGCATAAACTGCCCAATAAGCAACACTAACGATAAGCATATATGCCAACATTTCTGCATATTTTTTTTCATTTTCTTTCCTCTTAATTATTTATTTTCTTTGCTACGTTTAAACAAGCGTGCACTCAATACAACTAGGCTTGTGCCAATAATCGTCCATACAGAACTATCTGATGCATTTGTTTTTGGCAACATATGAGATGCTTTGCTTACTTTTTTCTCTGTAGATGATTCACCACGTTCTGTTGTCGTTGTCACAACAATTTCTGGACGTTTTATAATACGAGACGTTGTACTTTCTTCTTTTTCTGGTGTGAATATCCATTCTCCGATAAACACAATATTTTGTCTATCAAATATTGCTTTCTCTTTATCCCAAGCAACAAATATCCATGTACCCGTCTGGTCTTTGTAAGTAGACGTATCAATAGCCGATACAGTTACTTCTTCTCCACTCTTACCTACCACAGTAGTGTCATTCAAACGGTCTTGTAGCTCTTGTGGCAATGCTCTTCCAGATTTTTCTTTAAATAAATAGGTTGCAATATATGCGGTTGGAATTGTAGTGTTGCTTGGTGCACCTGTTTGATAATTATATGGTTTGAAATTCCATTCTCCTTTAAATACCACATTTGAATTTGATACCATATCTTCTTTTTTATCCCAACTTACAAATATCCATTTCCCTTTATTTTCTTTATCAATATAATCACTCGTATCAATATCTTTCGTTGATACTTCTATCCCATTCGGTACATTTGTTCTATTTTTATTATTCAATCTATCTTTTAATGCTTGTGGTAATTCTTGAGTTACTCCAGCTTGTTTATCAAAGTTATATGTCACATTGTATGTTGTATCTGGCACAAAGTTCCATGTTCCAATAAAGACAACATTACTATCTGAAACTGTTTCATTCTCTTTATCCCAACTTACAAACACCCATTTCCCATGGCTATCTACATCCACATATTCTGTTGTATTCACACCCATTGGTTTTACAACATCTGTTGTATGTACTTCTTGTGATACATTTTCTGTTCTTTTTTCTAATTCTTGCGGAAATGGTACTGTCACATCATCTGCTTTTTTAAATTGATATGTCACATGATATGTTTTGTTTTCCACTAAATCAGACTCAAAACGCCATGTTCCTTTAAATATCACATCACTATCTGTTACCGTTGCATCATCTTTATCCCAGCCATTAAATATCCATACACCCTGATTATCTGCATCTTTATAATCTTGTGTATCAATATCTAAGGTATTAACAAATGTCCCATTCGGTACATTTGTTCTATTTTTATTATTCAATCTATCTTTCAATGCTTGTGGTAATTCTTGAGTTACTCCAGCTTGTTTATCAAAGTTATATGTCACATTGTATGTTGTATCTGGCACAAAGTTCCACGTGCCCTTGAATGCAACATCGGCATCTGTAACTGTCGCTGTGTCTTTATCCCAAGACACAAATGTCCATGTACCGTGGTTATCTGTATCCACATAATTAGATTTATCTACATCTTGTGTTGTTACTTCTGTTCCATTTGGTACATTTTCTTTATTTTTATTAGCTAATCTATCTTTTAATGCCTGTGGTAATTCTTGAGTCACTCCAACTTGTTTGTCAAACGTATACGTTACATTAAAAACTTGTGCCCATATTGCATAGACCGTTTTGTTTTCTGTAATAATTGCCGTTTCAGGGTAAAAATCTGCTGTTTTAGAGTCTTTATTCTCACTCCACCCAACAAATGTATAGCCATCTCGTGTTGGATTAGCAGGTACACTTTGGTCTGTCAATGTATCATTTGGAATCGTACTGTTGTAATCCACATACACACTAGCAATTTTATCTTTTGCTGTATCTGTTTCAGTATTTTTCATAAAGGTCACTTCTGGATTAGCAAAAGTGACTGCTACTCCAGCTGGAGGCAAAATATTGTTCACATTGGCAGATAATGTTTGTGTACCTAATAATGGTACTGTTGCTCTTCCCCATACTTTTCCACCGATTTCACCAGTAACGAAAATATTATGTCTTCTCAACATTTCTACTTCAGTAGGTGTTAATTTATTAGCATCAATATTTAAATCTTTTTCTACAATACGTTTTTCTTCTGCTTTCTCTGCATCTGTCATTGTACGGCGATTCACAGCAATCTCATTGGCATCTTGTACACTTACTTTGAAATTATTAGTATCTGGTGTATCAAAACCAAATGACATTGGGGCATCTTGTTGTTCTACTGAAAAATCCTTATTAGCAATAGGAACAACACGTATAATGAATTTTTTTACATTACCAGTTGGAATATTAAATTCTTTACGTGGAACATTTTCAACGTATGTATTTCTAACATCTGCTAATTGATTGTATTGCGCATCAAACACATACACTGGTCGCCATGTTTCTGATGTAAAATACGCTTTTTGAATCAGTCCAGTGGCATCTGCGTAAGACAAACGATTATCTAATGTCACAATCAAATCAACATAAGATATCATTCCTTTTGGTTCTGGTTTAGCTAGTTCAGCAAGCGTTGATGCATTCGATAAATCAGGTTTAACTAGCGCACCCCAAAGTGTCGGAATCAAAAGTTTTTGCGATTGTTTCATTTGAAATGTTGAATTAAACTTAAACAAACTATCTTCAGTAGTCGGTGATGTCACAAGTACTTGTTTTGTTTTATTCTCTGTACCAAAATTATGGTGTTCTAAAATTGTCGGTCCGATAATAGTATCAGAAGCTGACATACCTTGATTGATGTTAATCGTCGCATTAACTGGAAAATTACCAAGAAATGGTAACGGAATATTCAACTTACCATCCACTGCATAGGCATGTTGTGTATATGATGCTGTACCAGATATAGCCAATACAGCCACTAATGCCACCATACTTTTCGTACAAACTCGTTTATAAAATCGATTTTCCTTCAAAATATTTCTCCTTTCATAATTAAGCACACAACAAATAAAGTACCCCCCCCCGAATAAAATCTGTCCTTTAATGCAGACTTTTAAGGACATTGTGTTATAATTGGGACACGCTCATAATAAATTATGACAAAATCTTTATTTTACAAGGAAAATATGATGGATTTTTGTGAAAAAAGTCCTATTGTTTTTCCGAAAAAATCTCTATTTTTCTTGTCCGTAAAAGTCTACATTTTTGTGACAATTTCTCAAAAATTTATTAGGAAACTTTATTATTTTTAATCTTAAAAAGTATGATAAGATCGTAGATAACCACTCCCTCATGAGAACACTATTTGTTAATTTCTCATATTCTATTTTTGGAAAAGGAGTTTTCATAAGTTTTTCTAATCAAAAAGCAAAAACATTTGTTAAAATAATTCTAATTTTGAATAAAAACTAAAAATACACATCAAAAAACATATTTATCTAATTAAATTGAAATTTATTATTCTCTTATTCTTTAAAGTAATAACATCTATTCCACAAAAAAGATAACTCAAAAGTCACCATAACACTTCTTTTCAGATTGTTGACAATACCGAAAAAACATCCAACATATTTTTTAAAAATTGAAAAATATGTTGGATGTTGAATTTTAACGTGATAAATAAAAAATAATATCGGAAAAAATGGCTATCTCTCGTGAGTAGAATTGCCATTTTTTTCATGTTTTGGGCAGCACAAGATAACCAAGTGTACTGCTGCATCTTGGCTACTCCTCTATATTGTGCAAACCGATACCCATGATTTTGTTTAGAGTCTGCAAAGCTACGCTCAATCGTTTCTTTCCGTCGTTTATATAGTGCTTTCCCAAACGTAGATAATCGACGCTCACGACATCTATCATATACATCAGCATCTATCGCTCGACGTAGTATCCGTTTATTACTGTTATCGCTTATACGATACTGCTTATATCCTTGTCTATCAATGTTTCTGTAGGTGTAAATTTCTCCCGTACGTGTATCCGTAAAACAATCTCTAGATGAATCATAGCGAAAAAACTTATGGTCAGGATTGCGATGAAAACGTCTATACCCAATCACAGAAAATATCTTTTTCTCTTCTAAAAATTTTAAAATGTCTTTTTTATAATACCCGCTATCTAACGCGACACAATTCACATCAAACTTAAATTTATCCATGATATATGTTAATCGCGACACATACGGTACACTATCATGAACATTTCCTGGCGTAATAAAGCAGTCCACAATAAAATTGTGTTTACCATCTACACTACGATGGTCTAAGTACATAAATCCTTTTTCTTTATTATCCCGATGGTAATAGCCGCTTTCTTTATCAGTCGTACTTTCTTTTATGTTTTTAGAGATGA
>NZ_WNJY01000033.1:0-18906 GCF_010892355.1 Granulicatella sp. zg-ZJ
CTCACGAGAGATAGCCATTTTTTGAGATATTATTCTTCATTTAGTATTTTAAAATTCAAAATCCAACATATTTTTCAATCTTTAAAAAATATGTTGGATTTTTTATCGTTATTGTCAACAATCTGAAGAGAACGACCGTTCTCTTTTTTTCTTGTCTTAAAATATGATAATACAAAATATAATGTTTTAAGGAAGCAATTTGATGAATATTTAAATTTATGCTATTCAGGACAAATAACAAGGGTGTTATATTGCTAGAAGTATCTAAAAGTACATTTCGTAATTGGATAAAATCTAACAAAATTTGTCCAAAAGAGTAGACTTTTTTGGATTATGCTTCTACCTTTAAAATATTCAAAAAATTAAGATAAAAACCTTGTTTTCTTATTATTCTCCGAATATTTATGAACATATTTAATATATCATCAATGTCCAAAAAAGTCTACTTTTATGGACAAAAAATATCGAAAACATAAGGAGGTCATTTTAAAATGACAAAAACAAGTAAAATTTTATCTGTAGCATTTGCTGCATCAGCAATCTTAACACCATTAGCAACTGCAACTCAAACTTATGCTGCAGGAACAACGTACGAATATAAAGGCACTTTTTCAAAAGTGAAATACGAAACTGACGGTATTTTCGATTCATTTGAAGAAGCAGAAGCATTTGCTAAAAAAGTTCAAGAATATTATGGCACGCTAGTTGGTAAATACGGAGCTGCTCATGCTACTGCAATGCCGGCATTGCCAAGTACTACTAAATATATGGTTTCAGGTGATATCGACTTCCCACTTCATCGCGGTGATGTCGAAGCTGAGATTAAAGCCCGATTAGAAGGATACGCGAATCACATCATTGCTATGTCAACAGAATTTAAGGCAAGTTTAGCAAAAGCTGAAGAGCCTAAACGTAATCATTCAGTTGGAGAACCTGCTTTAGCAGAAGAAAAATTAAAAGCTAATGTGACTGAAAACGGCGTAAACGCTGTAGTGAACGAAAACTTAAAAGCTGACAAACCAACTCTTTCTCAATCAGAAGCTGAAGAGTCTAAACGTAATCATTCAGTTGGAGAACCTGCTTTAGCAGAAGAAAAATTAAAAGCTAACGTGACTGAAAAAGGTGTAAACGCTGTAGTAAATGAAAACTTAAAAGCTGACAAACCAACTCTTTCTCAATCAGAAGCTGAAAAAATGACGAAAGAGAGAAAAGGTAAATATACGATTAAGTCTACAGAACCAGCTAAATCCAAAAACATAAGTAAACCTGATGAAAAAAGCACTGTTACATCTAAAGGTACATTACCAAAAACATCTGCAGTTCGAGGCTCACGTCCATTTGTTGAAGTGGTTGTAGAAGTATCGTTAGCGATTATTGGAGTAGTTGTGGGATTGAAGAAAAAAGTTTTTAAATAAAGATGAGTATTCGAAATGCATATTTTCTAATTTAGATATAGGGTATTTATAAGGGAGGTAAATATGAATTTTACAAGCTATTATATAAACAAATTGGGAACAGAGCTTATAGATTCAGGATTGATAAGGGGATAAAAATGAAAACAGAATTATTAGATAAATTATGCGATTTTTATTCATCAACTCCAAAACATTCAGAAATTTCAGTAGAAGAAATTCCGGTGAATACGAAAGTGATTTCGCATTTGGAAAAAATAGAAAAACTTCGCATTATAAGTACCTTATGTCTTCTACGATATTTACTATATTGAAAGATTTTTATAAAATCAATGATGAAGCGTTTCTATTTGGAGAAGAAAAAGAAAAAGTGGACTTTATTAAATTTTGCTTAATCTTACTATTAATGCAAGATGTGGGCAATCCATTTTCTGAAAAAGGTGAGGATACATTTTTTGATAATAAAGTGATAAAAAAGAAATACTTACCTGATTAAATAACAAAGATAAACAAAAGATGTTTCTCGGGAATTATTACATAAGAAGATGAGATATTTTTGAATCATACTAGTGTAGAAAGAAGATGGAATTACTGAGAATGATAATCTATGCTTAAAATATATCGTTTAAAGATATTGGCATAAAAATGATTATCTGTTTTAATTAACGATTTGATAATACACAAAAAGGCTTGATATCAACTTATGCAATATGTTGATGCCAAGCCTTTTTACTATTTACTTAATGTGTATATTACTTTTAATCAAATAATTGACTAACAGCATCTTTAACTAAATCTTCATCTGCTAAGTAAGGGATTGTGATATGATCACTTCCTGCGCGGTTTTTATTATATTCAATAGAAGTTTCAATAGCGTGTTCATTTCTTGCCCAGTTGCGACGAGCAACGCCACCCATTGTGTCCCAAGCGATAGCTGATTTAATGATTTCATCACATAATTCACTACCGTCTAATACTAGACCAAATCCACCATTGATTGATTTACCGATACCAACGCCTCCACCGTTGTGTAAAGCAACTAAGCTCATACCACGTGCAGCATTACCTGCATAACATTGTGTTGCCATATCAGCTGTGACATTACTACCATCTTTAATATTAGATGTTTCACGGAATGGAGAATCTGTACCAGATACGTCATGGTGGTCACGGCCTAGCATAACAGGACCAATTTTTCCTTCGCGTACTAATTGATTGAATTTCAATGCGATATTAACACGTCCCATTGCATCTTGGTATAAGATACGTGCTTGTGTACCAACAACTAGTTGATTTTTCTCGGCGTCACGAATCCAAACGTAGTTATCACGATCTTGGTAACGACGAGTTGGATCAATGGCTTCCATGGCAGCTTTATCTGTTGCAACTAAATCTTCGTGTTTACCACTTAAACATACCCAACGGAATGGACCATACCCATAGTCGAACAACATAGGGCCCATGATGTCTTCCACATAAGACGGCCAAATGAAACCGTCTTTGTCATCAATGCCATTTTTAGAAATTTCTTTAATACCTGAGTCATAAATAGATTTCATAAAGGCATTACCATAGTCGAAAAAGTAAGTTCCTTTAGCTGTTAATGATTTAATAACATTATAGTGACGTTCTAATGTAACATCAATCAAACGTCTAAATTCTTTTTGGTCTTCTGCTAAAAGACGTGTACGTTCTTCAAAGGTGATGCCGACTGGACAATAACCACCAGTGTAAACATTGTGACAAGATGTTTGGTCAGATAATAAATCAACGTGGATATTATTTTGGTCAATGTATTCTAATAAGTCAACAATATTACCGTGATAAGCAATAGAAGTAGATTCACCTTTTTGTAAAAATTCTTGTGCTAAGGCAACTGTTTCTTCTGGTGTATTGCGAACATGGCTAATCCAACCTTGAGAGTGACGTGTTTCGATACGAGATGCATCCACTTCGGCAATAATAGCCACAGCATTTGCGATTTCACCGGCTTTTCCTTGAGCACCACTCATACCACCTAAACCAGATGAAATAAATAATTTACCAGTTAAATCACCGTCATCTGCAATGCCAAGTTTTAAACGACCAGCATTTAATAATGTATTGAAAGTACCATGAACAATACCTTGAGGGCCAATATACATCCAACCGCCAGCTGTCATTTGTCCATAATTTGTGACGCCCATTTGCTCGGCAATTTCCCAATCTTCTTGATTGTCATATTCACCAACAAGTAAGCCGTTTGTAATAATAACACGTGGTGCATCTTTTTTAGATTTGAATAAACCTAATGGATGACCAGATTCAACAACTAATGTTTGTTCGTCTGTCATTTCTTCTAAATAACGTTTAATTAAATGATATTGCATCCAGTTAGAACAAACAGCTCCTGTTTCTCCGTACGTCACTAATTCATAAGGATAAAGAGCAATTTCAAAACTTAGGTTATTATCAATCATCACTTGCATAGCTTTAGCTGCAGTACATTTTCCTTTATACTCGTCAATAGGTTTTCCGTAAATGCGTTCTTTTGGATACCAACGATAGCCATAAATACGGCCACGTGTTTTTAATTCTTCTAAAAATTCTGGAATAATTTCTTCGTGATATTTTTTAGGAATATAACGTAATGCGTTTTTTAAAGCCACTTCTGTTTGTGCTTTTGTTAAACGAAATCCTCTATCAGGTGCACGACGAATTCCTTCTTGAAATACTGTTTTTTCGGGAAGGACATCATCTAGTTTGATTGTCATGGCTGCTTCTATATCTTTGTATTGAATCATTATAAAATCCTCCTAATATAAAATAGTGGCATCATTGCCTTGTAACGCTTACATCATATCCTCTAGTTGTCTACAGAGTGTCTATACACATAAAAAACATCAAAAAACTATCTTAAAAATGCTTTTATGTTTTTTTGACACAAATTAGACTTAAAAAAGATAAAGTACGTTTGTATAGATAGTTTACTACAAAATATAAGGAATGAGGAGTAATATAGATATGAGAGCAAATAAAATTTTAGTACATTTTAATCAAGTGTTCTGTCCAAATGATAAAGGACATGCACTATATGGAGAAGATATGTCCCATGCAATGATTATTGAAGATGGTTATATTGCTATTAAAGATGGAAAAATTTTAAAAATAGGTTCGGGTAATCCTGATAAATCGTTGATAGATGAACAGACGGAAATCATTGATTACAGTGGTAAAATAGCAACACCAGGTCTTATTGATTGTCATACACATTTGGTTTATGGAGGTAGTCGTGAAAATGAGTTCGCTCAAAAATTAGCAGGAGTGTCTTATTTAGATATTTTAAAAAATGGTGGAGGTATTTTAAGCACAGTACGTGCGACACGTTCCTCATCAGAAAATGTGTTATATGAAAAATCAAAACATTTGTTAGACCAAATGCTCGTTCATGGTGTGACAACCGTTGAAGCAAAAAGTGGGTATGGGTTAGATTGGGAAACGGAGCATAAGCAATTAAAAGTAGTGAAAGTATTGGAAGAAAATCATGTTATTGACTTAGTGTCTACTTTTATGGGAGCACATGCTATTCCAGAAGAATATAAAACGAATCCAGATGCTTTTGTTGACTTAATTATTAAAGAAATGCTACCGAAAGTAAAAGAAGAACAATTAGCAGAATTTTGTGATATTTTCTGTGAAACGGGTGTCTTTACACCAGAACAATCTTATCGTTTATTAAATGCTGCCAAGGCATTAGGTTTTAAATTACGTATTCACGCTGATGAAATTGATTCTATTGGTGGTGTGGATGTTGCAAGCCGATTAGAAACGGTTAGTGCAGAACATTTGATGAAAATAACAGATGAGGGTATTGAAAAATTACGAGATAGTCATGTTATTGGTAATTTATTGCCTGCTACAACATTTAGCTTAATGGAAAATACATACGCACCGGCTAAAAAAATGATAGAAAAAGGTGTTGCCATTACTTTGTCAACGGATAGTAATCCAGGAAGTTGTCCAACAGCCAATTTACAATTTGTGATGCAGCTAGGTTGTTTTAAAATGAAATTACAACCGATTCAAGTATTAAATGCTGTCACGATAAACGCAGCTTATTCTGTTTGCCGTGAAAAAGTATGCGGTAGTTTTGATGAGGGAAAAAATGCTGACATAGCAATTTTTGATGCACCAAATATTGATTTTATTTTTTATTTCTTTGCTACAAATTTAGTGACAGATGTTTATAAGAATGGACGTTGTGTTGTTGCAAATGGAGCTATTGTCAAATAAACGAGTAGGAACTATCTGTTTTGATAGTTCCTTTTACTTATATGACTATGATTTCATGATGCTTTATTGTAGAATACACTTAGTGAATAAAAGAAGGTGATAGTATGTCAAAGAAGTTGTATTTAAAACTATTAGGAGATGCACAAGTCTTTTTGGACGATAAACCTATTTTGTTTTCTTTTGCCAAAATTCATGCACTTCTTTACTATGTGCTAGTGAATAAACATGTTAGCCGAGATGAAATGGCAGGGGTTTTATGGGCAGATAAAACAGAAAAAGGAGCTAAAAAAAATTTACGAAATACGATTTATCAAGCGAATAAAGTGCTTGGAGATGACTATATCGTTTCTCCTAATAAAAGCGTGTTAACGTTGAATGAATCATTGATGATTGAAAGTGATATTGACTTATTTTTAAAAAATCCAGTAAAACATCTAGATTTATATGGAGGAGAATTTTTAAAAGGATTCTTTTTAAAAGATGCAGAGATGTTTGACTTATGGGTTATCAAAACACGACAATACTATGAACAAAAATTTGTACAAGCGTGCTATCAAAAAATACAAACGGATATTGAATATAATGATACACAGACAGTTGAAAAAAATATTCGACGTTTAATTGAAATTGATGAATTTGATGAACGCAATTATCAATTATTGATGTCTTACTATAAAGATAAAGGATTAAATGGCAAAGTTGTTGAGACATATTATGAATTGTCAAATTCTTTAGAAAGAGAATTAGGTATTTCTCCAAGTAAGGAAACAAGAGAGATATATGAACAAACATTGATGATTGTTGACGGGAATAAACGTAAAAAAGATAATCGTACTCTGTTTTTTGGACGGACAAAGGAAATTGAATTTTTAGAAAAAAATGTGCATTTCTTTTTTGAACAAAAAGAGTATAAAAATATATTGATTAAAGGGGATATTGGTTCAGGAAAATCTGTTTTAGTGGAACAAGTATTACATCATGCTAAGAAAAAAGGAGATGTGTTAAGTGTTCAATGCTATCAAGTAGAGAAGCATTATCCTCTACGCTGTTTTAGAATTGTTGTTGAAGAAATATTTAAACTATTGGAAGAAAAAGCTGTTGTAACGCAGTTCTTTAAAGAAAAAATTTACCGTTTTTTCCCAACTTTATCAGACTACGAACAAGATGCTATATTGAATAATGAATTAAGTGCTCTATCACAGCTTATTTGTGAACTATTATATAAAATAACAGAAAATCAAAAAATTATTTTATTTATTAAAGATATTCAATGGATGGATAAAGAAAGTTTTTCTTTATTGACAAGTTTGATGTTGCGTCTGCATTCTCAAAAAATTTTATGGTTGTTTACAATGCGTCGTGAAGAACAAGAATATATTGACCGTTTTATCAATACAATGACAATGCATCATCAATTAGATACATTGATGTTATTGCCACTTAACTTTGAGGAAACACAATCTTTTTCTAAAAAGTATTTACCTAATAAAGTATTATCAAATGATATTGTAGAACAACTTTATGATGAAACTCAAGGAAATATTTTCTTTTTAACAGAGTATTTAAATGCCTTAAAGGTAGATGCGAAATTGGATTATATGTCGCTAAAAATGCAAGATGCGATTAAAAATAGATTTGCGTATCTAACGACAAATGAAAGGGAAATTGTTTATTTTATTTCGTTTTTTGACCGTCCTGTGTCGCTTTCTTTTATTGCAAAAGTGCTTGAAAAAGATGTTTCATCTGTTGTAGATAGTGTGGATTCTTTGGTCAAACAATATATTTTAAAATCAGATATTGAGCAAGAGGATATAGTTGTTATTTTTACCCATAAAAAATTAAAAGAATTTTTATATCAAAATCAATCTGTTGCAAAAAAACATTTGATGCATGGAAGAATTGCGAGATTACTTGAAATGGATATAGATGTCCAGACAGCAGATATATCAGTATTATCTTTAATTTCTTATCATTATCAACAAGCTAGACAAGAGTTGGAATCATTGTATTATCGATTACTCTGTCTACAAAATCAACTAAAAATACAAAATGAATTATTTCCTATCTATTCAGATAAAGTACCATTAAAAGAGTATCCTATAAAAATTAGCCAAGAAGATATTTTTTTACAATTTCAAGATATTAAAGAAAAAATTGAGCGGTTAAAAGAACAATATAATGGACATAAACTCTATCAAACGCTTGTCTTAAAATCATTGTATTTAGAGGGAAGATATTTTATTTTCTGTGCGGAGTATGAAAAGGGACTTGAAGCTATTCATCAAGTTATTTTAAAAGCAAAAATGAGTAATGATACGGAATATGTTCTAGAAGGATACAGACAAATCATTCATTATTATATTCAATTAGATGATGCAGAAAACATGCAGCGTTATATTGAACTTGCAATCAATGCAGCGACACAAGCTAATAATCATGAATTTATTGGTATTTTACTAAGATTAAAAGGATTGTATCATTTAATGAGTGGGGATTTAGATACAGCTATAAACCTGTTTTATCAATCTATTTCAACATTAACAATTACAGATTACTTAAAAGAAAAGTACTCATTGAATATTGCAGCAGCTTATGATTATTTGTCTGAAGTTGAAAGTATCAAAGGAAATTATGAGAATGCTGTTCTTTTACTAGAAAAATCAATTAACATTGCTATTAGTCAACAGTCACCGTCAAGTTTAGTTGTATTTTATACAAATATGGGTGTTATTCTATATATGATGGAGGATTATGAACGCTCTAAATATTTTTTATTAAAAGCAAAACAGTTATATAGTAATACATTTTCATCTCTTTGGAAAGAAGTACAGTTAAATGCACATATTGCATTGATTGCACTAAAAGAACGAGATACACAAACGGTTTATCGTTTTTTGAAAGAGAATAAAACAGACATTAAATTGATTTCAAATAAGAGAGATATTGGATTTATTTATTATGTAAAAGCAATAACAAAGCATGAAATGGATAGAGGTTTATTAGTGGATAAGCACTTAGAAACATTATTGAGGCAACCGTTTGGGTATTATAAAGAGCAAGCTTTAAAATATTTAAGTCCAAATCGAGATGTATCGGAAAGTAAATTGTTAAAAATGATAAATTGATGAGAAAAAATACTTTTTTTAGAAAAAAATAAAATCTATAAAACGTCAAAAACATATTTTTCTTTTTTACGCATCTTCTGTATATGATGTGAGATTAAAAAAGGAAAATATGTTTTTTTATATGTATAAGCGTCCTTTTTTTCAAAAAGGTCAAAAAAGTGTCAAAGAATAATTTGTTATGAAAATATAGAAAACTTAAAAAATACTTTCATTTTTTTACAAAGAGAAAATATACACAAAAAGAGTATTGAAATGTATTTTTATAACGTTGACAGAATACTTTTTTATGTTAGTATGAACACATAAAGATTTAGAAATATTGCTTTTTATAGGTAGAGTAATGATGCAAAAATAACGAGTGATAATAATGTTAGATAGGTGTATTATGTGCTATTATTTTTTGAAAGTAATATAAAATCTTTATGTATTCATATTAGCACGTTGATACATGTGCTTTTATTGTTAACCGTGGGTAACGATATACAGAGTTCATTGTGATAAATCAAATGGGAAGAATGTTACAAGAGCTCAATTTTAAATTAGTTTATTAAATAAAAAATAAATAGTAAGAAAGGAAGAAAAAAATGGCAAAATTAGTTGAATGTATTCCAAATTTTAGTGAGGGACGTAATGAAGAGGTGATACAAGGGCTTGTACAAACGGCTAAGAGTGTACCGGGTGTTACATTATTAGATTATTCATCAGATACTAGTCATAATCGTAGTGTCTTTACATTAGTGGGTGATGAAGAAAGTATTCAAGAGGTAGCTTTCCAATTAGTAAAATATGCAAGTGAACATATTGATATGACAAAACATGTTGGTGAACATCCACGTATGGGAGCGACAGACGTTGTACCATTTGTACCAATTAAAGATATTACAGCCCAAGAATGTGTTGATATTTCTAAAAAAGTAGCTAAACGTATCAATGATGAGTTATCTATCCCAATTTTCTTATACGAAGATTCTGCGTCAACACCGGAACGTGTGAATTTAGCGAAAGTAAGAAAAGGTCAATTTGAAGGCATGCCTGAGAAATTGTTAGAAGAAGAATGGGCACCAGATTTCGGTGAAAGAAAAATTCATCCAACAGCAGGTGTAACAGCTGTTGGTGCGAGAATGCCTTTAGTAGCATTTAATGTTAATTTAGATACATCCGATATTACCATTGCTAATAAAATCGCAAAAATTGTACGTGCATCAAGTGGAGGGTTTAAATATTGTAAAGGTATTGGTGTTATGTTAGAAGATAGAAATATTGCACAAGTATCTATGAATATGGTGAATTATGAAGGAACACCATTGTATCGTGTGTTTGAAACGATTCGTTTTGAAGCAAAACGTTATGGTGTCAATATTATCGGTAGTGAAGTCATTGGGTTAACACCTGCCAAAGCTTTAGTAGATTGTGCAGAATATTACTTACAAATTGAAGATTTTGATTATGGTAAACAAGTTTTAGAAAACCATTTATTAAATTAGTAAACTGGAAAATAATAGAATAAGGAGAGAGGGCATGAAATTAGTTGATTTAAAAGTAAGTGAATTTATGCAAGTGTTAGGTTCTAATGAACCGGCTCCAGGGGGTGGTTCTGCTTCTGCTTTAGCGGCTGCAATGGGAATATCATTAACAAAAATGGTGTGTGAGTTAACTGTTGGCAAGAAAAAATACGTAGAATTTGAAACAGATGTGCAAGTATGTTTAGATAAAACAATTATATTACAGGAAAAACTATTAAAAGCCATTGATGATGATACAGAAGCATTTAATGTTGTTTCAGCAGTATTTAGTATGCCAAAAGAAACTGATGAAGAAAGAGTAGCTCGTCAAAAAGCGATGCAAAATGCTTTAAAAGTAGCAGCAAAATCGCCATTGGATTTAATGGAAATAATTTTAGATGCTTTAAACACAACAAAAAGCATTATTGGAAAATCTAATACAAATGCAGCAAGTGATTTAGGCGTTGCCGCATTGAATTTAAAATCTGGATTACAAGGTGCTTACTTAAATGTTTTAATTAACTTATCTAGTATTAAAGACGATGCTTTTGTATCGGAATATAAAGCAAGTAGTGACCGTTTATTAGAAACAGGTATCGCATTGGCAGATGATATTTACGAACAAATTTTAAAAACATTGTAAAGGTGGGTAAATATGGCATATTTAACAGATATTGAAATTGCAAATCAAGTAGAGATGGAACCGATTGAAGAAGTTGCTAAAAGAGTCGGTATTGACAAAGATAACTTATCACTTTATGGCAAATATAAAGCAAAAGTGGATGTCAATCAATTAACAGCTTTAAAAGAGCATAAAGACGGTAAATTAATTTTAGTCACAGCGATTACACCAACACCTGCAGGCGAGGGTAAAACAACAACGTCAGTTGGATTAGCGGATGCTTTATCATATATCGGAAAAAATGCAATGATTGCATTGCGTGAACCGTCTTTAGGTCCTGTTTTTGGTGTGAAAGGTGGAGCAGCTGGTGGTGGCTACGCACAAGTTGTACCAATGGAGGATATAAACTTACACTTTACAGGTGATTTCCATGCGATTGGTGCAGCAAATAATTTATTAGCAGCGCTATTAGATAACCATATTCATCATGGGAACGCATTAGGGATTGATTCACGTCGCATCACTTGGAAACGTGTTGTAGACATGAATGATCGTCAATTACGCCATATTGTGAATGGATTACAAGGGAAAGTGAACGGTGTTCCTAGAGAAGATGGATATGATATTACCGTTGCTTCGGAAATTATGGCAATTCTATGTTTAGCAAGTGGTATTACTGATTTGAAAGATAGATTACGTAAAATTATTGTTGGGTATAGTTACTCAGGAGAGCCTATTACAGCGGGTGACTTAAAAGCAGAAGGAGCATTAACGGCCTTATTAAAAGACGCTATTCATCCAAACTTAGTGCAAACATTGGAGCATACACCTGCATTCATTCACGGAGGTCCCTTTGCAAATATTGCACATGGTTGTAATAGTGTATTGGCAACAAAATTAGCAATGAAGTATGCTGATTATACGGTTACCGAAGCAGGTTTCGGAGCCGATTTAGGTGCTGAAAAATTTATTGATATTAAATGTCGTATGGCTAATTTAAAACCAGATGCTGTTGTTTTAGTTGCAACTGTACGTGCATTAAAAATGCATGGAGGTGTAGCAAAATCAGAGTTAGGAACGGAAAATGTTGCTGCTGTTTTATCCGGTTTAACAAACTTAGACAAACATTTAGATAATATACAAAATGTTTATGGATTACCAGTTGTTGTTGCTATCAATAAATTCCCTACAGATACACAAGAGGAATTAGATGCTGTTCACAAAGCGTGTCAAACACGAGATGTTGATGTGGTATTATCTGATGTGTGGGGTGCAGGAGGAAAAGGTGGCATCGAACTTGCACATAAAGTTGTTGAATTAGTAGAAAAACCAAATAATTTTAGTTTTGTATATGATTTAGAAGATAGTATTGAAGAAAAATTAAATAAAATTGTTCAAAAAGTGTATGGTGGTAAAGGTGTTGAGTTAACACCGGCAGCTAAGAAAGAACTGCAAGAATTAGAAAAACTAGGTTTTGGTGAATACCCAATATGTATGGCAAAAACACAGTATTCTTTCTCAGATGATGCTACTTTATTAGGTGCACCAAAAGACTTTACGGTGACCATTCGTAATTTAAAAGTATCTGCTGGAGCAGGATTTATTGTTGCTTTAACAGGAGCTGTTATGACGATGCCAGGTTTACCAAAATCACCAGCAGCTGAACGAATTGATGTAGATGAAAAAGGAAATATTACTGGATTATTCTAGTTAGGATTTATGATGAACATACAAATAATTGATAAAAAAGAGTATGTTGTATCTGTTTGGAGTGGTGGTAAGACAACTCAAATTTGTCTTGCTCCACCACATGCCAAATTTGAAGTAGGCGAATTTGATTATCGTGTATCGTCTGCGACGATTAATTTAGAAAAAACAGTATTTACGTCGTTACCAAATTATAATCGTATCATTATGCCGATACAACAGACATTGACATTGCAACATCCTGATATAAGTCAGAAAAAAATTGTTTTACAACCCTTTGAGATCTATTTCTTCAATGGAGATATGAAAACAGTTAGTTATGGGAAATGTGTTGATTTTAATGTTATTTATAAGCCCACATATAAAAGTGAGGTAGGCGTGTATAGCGCAAAAGATGTAAGCGTATTAAAAAAAGGTATTGTGTATATTTTGTTCGCCATACAAGATATTCAGCTTACATTTTATAAAAATGGCAAAGATATGGTAAATCTCACATTACCTAAACATCATAGTTTACATGTAACAAATATCCTAGATGATTATGAAGTACACACTTTATCACATATACAAGACAATGTACCAGTATATATTCAAGTAAGTATATGTGATAATGATTATGAAAAATTGTGAGGGAAGAATATGAGTAATGAAGTACAAAATGAAAAAGCTAAATTTAGTTTAGGTGGAGCTACATTATACGGTATCAATGCTGTTATTGGTTCGGGTATTTTCTTATTACCTAAAAAAATATATCAAGATTTAGGACCAGCCTCTATTGCGGCGATGGTATTTGATGCTATATTAGTGTTAATGTTGGCTGTTTGTTTTGCTGAAGTAGCCGGCTATTTTAATAAAAATGGTGGAGCATTTCAATATGCTAAAGCAGCATTTGGTGATTTTGTTGGATTTAATGTTGGATTTTTAGGTTGGGTTGTTACAGTAACAGCTTGGTCAGCAATGGCGGCAGGATTTGCGAAATTATTTATTGTCACTTTTCCAGCGTTTGAAGGACAAAATTTATTATTGAGTATCTCTTTAATTGTTTTGCTATCTTTAATGAATATTGCAGGATTAAAAACATCAAAAATGTTTACATTAAGTATGACGATTATTAAATTGATACCAATCATTGGATTTGCTATCTGTACATTGTTCTTTATCGGACATGGTATTGATAAAGGGGATTTTACACCATTTTTACAATTAGCACCCGGAAAATCATTATTTGACGGTGTATCTGCAACAGCTTTAATCGTATTTTATGCATTTATTGGTTTTGAATCAATGCCCATTGTTGCTGGAGAAATGCGTAATCCAGAGAAAAATGTGCCAAAAGCAATTTTAGGTTCTATTTCTATTGTATCTGTTTTATATATTTTAATTATTGCAGGTGCTATTGCTATGTTAGGCAATGATATTATGAACACAAATGCACCTGTGCAAGATGCTTTTGCCATGATGATTGGTCCTGCTGGGCGTTGGATTGTTGCGATTGGTGCGTTAGTATCGATTACAGGTTTGAATGTTGGAGAATCTATTATGGTACCACGCTATGGAGCAGCTATTGCTGAAGAAGGATTATTGCCGTCGTTTATTGCTAGAAAAACAGCAAATGGAGCACCTATTGCCGCTATTCTTATTTCTGGTGGATGTGCATGTCTATTCTTGTTAACTGGTTCTTTTGAGCAATTAGCTACATTGAGTGTCGTTTTCCGCTTTATTCAATACATTCCAACTGCTGTAGCTGTAGTTGTTTTACGCAAAAAAGATATGGGTATTAAACCGGTGTTTAGAGTACCATTTGGTCCAGTGATTCCAATTATTGCAACAATTGTCAGCTTGTTGATGATTTGGGGAGATACACCAAAAAATTTCCTTTACGGTGGTATCGGTATCTTAGTTGCCTCTGTATGCTATTTCTTATTTGGTAAGAAAAGGGTATAATAGAAAGTACATTGTTTATAGACAATAATTAAAGATAGATAGGATGATATGAATGTCAATGAATATTGAAGAAGCGTTAGCATGGATTCACTCAAGAGTGACACTTGCCCCAAGATTAGGATTGGAAAGAGTGGAAACATTATTAGAAATGGTTGATAATCCGCATCGTGCTATTCCAACTATTCACATTGCTGGAACGAATGGGAAAGGTTCAACAGTAACGTACTTACGTTGTATGCTAGAAGAATTAGGTTTAACTGTTGGAACGTTTACTTCACCATATATAGAAGCATTTAACGAACGGATTGCCATCAATGGCGTTCATATTACAGATGAAAAAATTATTGAATATGTTCAAAAATATAAACCTTTAGTTGAAAAAATGGATACAATATCTGAATTATCAGGTATAACAGAATTTGAAATATTGACAGTAATCGCATTTGATTACTTTAAAGAAACAAAAGTAGATATTCTACTATTAGAAGTTGGTTTAGGTGGCTTGTTGGATAGTACAAATGTTATATCTCCAATTTTAACAGCTATCACTACCATTGGGTTAGATCATATAGATATTTTAGGTCATACATTAGAAGAGATTGCTGCACAAAAAGCCGGTATTATTAAGCAAGGTATTCCGGTTGTTACAGGAAATATTGTTTCGCCCGCTTTACAAGTCATTGAAGAAACAGCACATAACAAAAATAGTCGCATATATATGCTAAATCGTGATTATCAAGTGACGTATGTGCCACAAGAAGAAAACTGGGGTGAATGCTTTAATTTTTCAAATCAGACTTGTCATCTTGATAAACTTTTTGTTTCTTTACTTGGTAAACATCAAGTGGAAAATGCGGGATTAGCTGTACAGCTCTTCTATGTGTATTGTCAAGAACAAAATGTTCTTTTTAAAGAAGAATATGTTTATGCAGGCTTATCCAAAGCGTTTTGGCCTGCACGTATGGAAAAAGTATTAACAGAACCTGATATTATTTTAGATGGTGCACATAATGTTCATGCAATGTTACGTTTGGTGGATAATATTGAAAACAAATTTACAAAAGAAAATCTCACAATTTTATTTTCTGCTTTAACAACAAAAGATATTCATGAGATGATTGGAATGCTGAAGAATATTCCGCATGTTAAACTTGTGTTAACGACATTCGATTATCCAAAAGCGATGACTTTAGAAGATGTTGAACAATATCGTCAAGAAGGTATTTGTACGATTGATGACTGGCAAAATTTTGTCAATGTGTATAAAAAAGAAAGTAGTGCTGAAAGTACCTTATTGATTACAGGTTCATTATATTTTGTTTCTCAAGTAAGAGCATTTTTAAAATAAATCAATAGATAGGGACGGTTGAAAATTATGACAAATGTTGTTGTATTAGATGGAAATAGTTTAACACTAGATGAAGTTGTTGATGTAGCTCGTTTTTATGCTAAATGTGAAATAAAAGAAGATGCAAAAGCAGCTGTTATTGAATCAAGAAGAATTGTTGATGACATCGTAAGAGAAAAACGTGTTGTTTATGGTGTTAATACAGGATTTGGTTCATTATGTAATGTGAGTATTTCTCCAGAAGATACTGCACAGTTACAAGAAAACCTGATTCGCACACATTCAAGCGGATTCGGTGATCCATTTCCAGAAGATGTAGTACGTGCTATTATGTTAATTCGTGTAAATTCGTTATTGAAAGGTTGTTCAGGTATTCGTTTGAGTACCATTGAAGCATTGATAGGTATGCTGAATGCAGGTGTACATCCTTTTATCCCTGAAAAAGGATCGCTAGGAGCATCTGGAGATTTAGCACCATTATCACACATGGTATTGCCTTTATTAGGTTTAGGTAAAGCATATTATAAAGGTGAATTATTACCGGGTAGACAAGCAATGGAGAAAGCAGGGCTAGAAGTTATTGAGTTAAGTGCAAAAGAAGGGTTAGCCTTAATCAATGGGACAACGGTATTAACTGGTGTTGGAGCACTAGCAACATATGATGCCATTGAATTATTAAAATTATCAGATATTGCAGGAGCATTATCTTTAGAAGTACATAATGGTATTTCAAGCCCATTTGAAGAAGATTTACATACAATTCGCCCTCAAAGTGGACAATTAGCGACAGCTCGTAATATTCGTCACTTAATTAAAGATAGTGCACATACAACGGTTGCGACACCAACACGTGTACAAGATCCATATACATTGCGTTGTATTCCGCAAATTCATGGTGCAAGTAAAGATAGTGTTGCTTATGTAAAAGAAAAAGTTGAAATTGAAATCAACTCTGTTACAGATAACCCAATTATTACTAAAGACGGTAAAGTCATTTCTGGAGGTAATTTCCATGGCGAACCATTGGCGCAGCCATTTGATTTTTTAGGCATTGCTGTATCAGAAATTGGGAATGTTTCTGAGCGCCGTGTGGAACGTTTAGTTAACTCTCAATTAAGTAAATTACCATCATTCTTAGTGAAATATCCAGGGTTAAATTCAGGATTTATGATTACGCAATATGCTTGTGCATCATTGGCATCAGAAAATAAAATTTTATCACATCCAGCAAGTGTAGACTCTATCCCGTCTTGTGAAAATCAAGAGGACTTTGTCAGCATGGGAACAACAGCCGCTCGTAAAGCTGCTGAAATTGTGAAAAATTCAAGACGTATTGTCGCCACAGAAATTATGGCAGCATGTCAAGCTTTAGATTTGAAAGAACAAACAACACAATTAGGAGCAGGAACGCAAGTTGCGTACGATACATTTAGAAAATTTGTCAATGTGATTGAATACGATAAAGATATTGAAATATATGAAGAATTAAATAAAGCAACAGAAGCATTACAAAGTGGTGCCTTATTAAAAGCTGTTGAATCAGTTGTTGATTTATCTATTCAATTTTAGACTAAAAAACGTAACAGGCATGGAAAAGAGTGTCCTGCCTGTTACGTTTTTATGTTATAATGTAGATGTTGTTTGTGAAATGGCCGTATTTTTATGTGATTACATTCACAAACTGGAAATGAAAGGAGATGTTATAAATTTGTTTTTAACTAAAATAGAAAAAGTTTGTCATAAAAAAGAAGAGTTATTTGATAACAGTAAATCACGCTACGCAATGCGCTCAATTTTTGCTGGAGTATTTTTAACAATGAGTACAGCAGGAGGAGCTTATGCAGCTGAAAAAATAAGCCATATTCATTCAGATTTAGGTAAGTTCATGTTTTCGTTTTTATTTGCATGGGGACTTATTTATATTTTATTTTTAAATGCTGAATTAGCAACATCAAATATGATGTACTTAACAGCAGGCGTGTATCATAAATATATATCATTTAAAAAAGCTATTATTATTTTATTTTACTGTTTGTTGTTTAATTTGATAGGTGCCATGCTTATTGGATATTTATTCGCACATTCTAGTGCATTTTCTCATATAAAACCAGATAATTTCATTGTGTCATCTATTGTTCAAACCAAAGTACTTAGAACACCTGAATTGATTGTATTAGAAGGTATATTGGCAAATATTTTTGTGAATGTTGCTATTTTAGCATATTTATTTATCGAAAAACCAGGTGCAAAAATTGCTGTTGTTTTATCTGCTATTTTCTTATTTGTTTATTTAGGAGAAGAACACGTTGTAGCTAATTTTGCTTCTTTTTCTATTGTGAAATTCAACGATATTGCACAGCAATTAGATTATTTTACATGGTTCAATATAGTAAAACAATGGCTATTTGCCTTTATTGGTAACTATATCGGTGGAGGACTTGTCATTGGTCTTGCTTATGCATGGTTAAATAAAACCAATTCAGAATATATAGACTAATAATGTAAAAGATATTATTGTATTGATGAAAAAAGAGAATGAACATGAATTTTTGAGTCTTCGTCAAATTGTGTTGGTGGAGAGAAATAGTGAGTATATTGGTGGTGAATGGCATTAGCCGTTTACTGCCTTTTTCTCATTTTTTATCTTTGAGAATGGTACTGTATGATTAAAATATATCGTATAAAATAGGAAATCTTGAATTGTCAAATAAATACGCTTGTGTTAAAAAGTTTTTGAAAGAACTCAACGAGCAATTAACTAAACATGATACTATTTATCAAGTGCTTCATGTGTTTTCAACAAACCAGGTATAACCGTTCGATAATTCAGACTGAATAGTAAAAAAGGGCTCTTCGTCAAATTGTGTTGGTGGAGAGAAATAGTGAGTATGTTGGTAGTGAATGGCATTAACCATTCACTACCTTTTTCACATTCTTTTTCTGCCACTGAGAATGGTGTTGTATGATTAAAATA
>NZ_WNJY01000034.1:0-18138 GCF_010892355.1 Granulicatella sp. zg-ZJ
TACGAATGGCTTCGTTCTCGCACGTAGTAGAGAACGAGCGATGTATCGTGTACATCATGGTAAGCCGTACAACTTAACGTCTGATACGAAAAAAGACTGTCGACATTTTAATTTGTCAACAGTCTGATAAGCCGACATGTTGATGTCGGCTTATTTGTGTTTGTTTGGAAAATTGAGTTTTTCATTATTTTTTGAATAGGGATGATAAAGGTTTGACTAATGCGGGTGTTACAATAATTGCTGATAATAATTCAAATAATGTATTTGTAGAAATAAGTGTCAAAATAAATCCGAGAACAACATCTCCTGATTGAGATGGATTTGGGAGTGTGTTGGCGATAAATTGATAGCCAAAGACATAAAATCCACCTAGGACAAGTCCTGTATTTGTGATGGTCCCAATGAATGAGGCAATGACCGCAGACATGGTTAAGCTAATTTTTTTACTTAATAATTGAAAAAGAACTCCTGCCAATAAACCTACAAGCATTCTAGGTAGGACGGAGATAAGAGGATTATAAAATAGGGGATTTAAAATACCTGCTGTTGTGTAGGCTTTTATCATTGAAAGCAATCCCCATGTTAAGCCAATCCCTGTTCCTAATTTTGAACCTAAAAGACAGGCAGCTAAAATAACAGTAATATGAACGATAGTAAAGTCGACAAAGCCTAGATGAATATATCCTAAAACGGGAATAAATGTTTGCATGATTAAAATAGCTGTAAATAAAGAAAATAGTGTTAATTGTTTGATATGACTTTGTTTTGTTGACATAATCAATCTCCTTTTATGTACGATAAAAAAAGTATATCAAAAAAGAATTATGAATACAAATACTACAGTATATAAAAAACTTGAATTTTTGAGTAAAATATGTTAAAATACAAATCGTAAGCATTACTATTTCGACAAAAAGGAGATATTATGAAACATTTAAAAAAATTAAGTTTCTTTATTTTGGTACTTGTATTAGCTGCATGTCAAGCACCAAGTAAGAAACAAGAAATGACTGAAGCACCAAAAATGGAAAAATTGTCTGTTGTGACAAGTTTTTATCCTGTGTATTATATGACACAAGCGATTGCAGGTGAACATGCTAACGTCAGCATGTTAATTGAGGGAGCGGTAGAGCCACATGATTTTGAGCCAAGTGCAAAAGATATTGCACTAATTGATAAAGCTAAAGTATTTGTATATAGTAGTAACAACATGGAAACATGGGTGAAAAGTGTACAAGATGGTTTAGGTAAAGAATCAAAAGTGGCATTTATTGAATCTGGTAAAGATGTTTCCTTTATAAAAGGAAAAGGACATCATCATGATCATGATGGAGATCATAAAGATGACCATGATGAAGATGAGGATGTGTTGGATCCACATATTTGGTTAGATCCAGAAACAGCAAAAGCACAAGTAAAAACTATTGCAGAAGGTTTAATTGCAGCGGATGCTGCTCATAAAGCAGATTATGAAAAAAATCGTGATATGTTACTTGAAAAATTAGATGTTTTAGCTAAAAAATATGATGCTGCTTTTAAAAATGCTACAAACAAAGCGTTTGTTACACAACATGCTGCATTTGGATACATTGCACATCGTTATGACTTAGAACAAGAAGCAATTTCTGGTTTACAAGCAAAAGAGCCAACAGCACAAGATATTGCAGAAGTTGTTGAAGAAATGAAAGAGCATAAATTAACAACAATTTATGTTGATCCAGGTAGTTCTCAAGCTACAGCAAACGCTGTTGCAAAAGAAACAGGTGCAAGTATTGAAACATTGTATACAATGGAATCAAAAGTAGAAGGTAAAGATTTCTTACAAATTTTAGAAGAAAACTTAGTATCATTACAAAAATCAATTAAGTAGAAAAACAAGATCGAATTAGTATATAATAAAGAATAGCACTGACACAAGTTGGTGCTTTTTCTACTGAAAAAGGAGTGAGAAAATGGCATATATTGACGTTCATCAGTTATCTTTTTCCTATGATGCTGAAAGAGTTTTAGATAATATATCCTTTCAATTAGAAGCTGGAGAGTTTGCCATTTTAACTGGAGAAAATGGCGCAGCTAAGTCGACGTTATTAAAGTTGATTTTAGGTTTATTAAAACCTCAAGAAGGTTCAGCACATATTAGTCCAGTGAATCAATTTGGACAAAAAATGTTAATTGGATATGCTCCACAACAAATTGCTTCATTCAATGTGGGGTTTCCTAGTCGTGTGTATGATTTAGTTGCATCAGGACGATATGCGAATGGAAAATGGTTCAAACGCTTAGATGCACATGATAAAGAGCATATTGAAAAATCATTAAAATCGGTTGGTATGTGGGACTTGAAGTATAAACGTATTGGGGATTTATCTGGTGGGCAAAAACAAAGAATTTTTTTAGCTCGTTTATTTGCTACAGATCCAGATTTATTGATTTTAGATGAACCAACAACTGGTATGGATATTCAATCACGGAAACAGTTTTATGATTTGTTAAAACATAGTTGCCAACACCACCATAAAGCTGTTTTAATGGTGACCCATGAGGATGATATATTAGATGACTATATTGACAAACATGTACATTTAGTGAGAAAGGAGCATTCACCATGGAGATGTTTCAGTATGATTTCATGCAAAGAGCGTTCTTAGCAGCGATTTGTATTGCGTGTATTGCTCCTATTTTAGGTTTATTATTAATTTTGCGTAAACAGTCTTTATTGGCAGATACATTATCGCATGTTTCTTTATCAGGGGTTGCTTTAGGATTGTTGATTGGTGTTTCACCAACAGTGACAACGATTGTTGTTGTGATGATTGCTGCATTGATTATGGAGTATTTAAGTCGTGTGTATAAAAGCTATTCTGAAATATCGGTTGCCATTTTGATGTCTACGGGATTAGCAGTTGCATTGATTTTGATGTCCCTTAGAAAAAATGCAGCGGGTATTAAAGTTGAACAATATTTATTTGGTTCATTGGTTACCGTATCCAGTGAACAGGTGTCTATTTTAATTGGTTTAGTCATTTTTATTGGTGGATTGTATATTCTGTTTAGAAAACCTTTATATGTACTATTGTTTGATGAAGACACAGCTTTTACAGCCGGATTACCTGTTCGATTAATGTCATTGTTAATCAATATTGTCACGGGTGTGACCATTAGTGTAATGATGCCGATTGCAGGCGCTCTACTTGTTGCCTCCATTTTAATTTTACCCACAGCAATTAGCATGCGTTTCTCAAATAGTTTTACAAGTGTCATTTTATGGGCAATGTGTATTGGGTTTTTAGGTATGGTAGGCGGTTTATATGCTTCTTATGAATACAGTACGCCTCCAGGTGCAACCATTACACTGATTTTTGTGACAGTATTAGTTTTTGTTAATGTGATTATTTTTGTGAAAAAGTGGTATCAACAACAAAAAGCTAAAGTGTAAAGGGATAAAAATTGGATGGAGCCAATGTTTAATAGAATATGTGAGAAAGTGTACCTAGATAGTTCTAGGTATACTTTTATTATTTGGTATAAGTCAGTATTTATTTAAAAAGCAATATCAAAAATAGTGAACGGACGTTTGGGAGCGTCCGTTCACTATTTTTGTTAATTACGATTTGCAAAATATTGCCAGTCTATATGGCGAGCATGGCACCAGTTTTGGATAGTCGGTGCTACAACAACAGCTTTTTGTTGTAACTCAGAGATATTTTTTGCACCAAGTAAGGTCATAATGGTGCGTATGTGTTCTTTTGTTTGGTGAATGTAGTTTATTGTTTGCTCTACACCATGACGTTCTAGCAAATAGAGTATTTGTCCAGATAACCCAACGGCATTCGCGCCCAAAGCAATGCATTTAGTTATGTCTAGTGCATTTTTGATTCCACCAGATGCAATCAATGTAGGATGGGGGACGCTTTGGGCCTCTAATAAGGAAATGAGCGTTGATTGTCCCCATGCCGAGAGCATGTTATATGACGGTGTTATACGGCGATTGTTTTCAATGTCGACAAAATTTGTTCCACCCTTACCAGAAATATCAATGATACGCACGCCAATATTTGTTAATTGGGTTACTGTTTCTTTTGACATGCCGAATCCAACTTCTTTGACGATAATGGGTATGTTTAATTCGGCGACAATTTGTTCGATGTGATGCAGCCAACCTGTAAAATCTCGTTCTCCTTCGGGCATAACCATTTCTTGTGGGGTATTCACATGAATTTGTAGGGCATCCGCTTCGAGTAAGTCGACCGCTCTTTTAGCGTTTTCCACGGAGTGATGTGCACCTAAATTTGCAAAGATTAAGCCATTTGGATTGATTTGTCTGACAACACGAAAACTTTCTGCCGTGTCAGGTTCTTTTAAAGCGACGCTTACACTCCCAGTTGCTAGAGGTATATCGGTTTCCTTGGCAATAAAAGCTAATTGGCGATTGATGTCATAAGCTTTTTGACTACCCCCAGTCATCGCATTGATGAAAAATGGAGCAGATAATAATAAAGTATCCAAGTTTGTATGAATATCAACATCCTCATACGCTATTTCAGGGAATGAGTGATGGACAAATTGTGTTTGTGCAAACTCGGGTGTCGATTCCTGAACAAATTGTTCAAGAGCATGCTGGATATGCTCATCTTTTCGATTGACTTGCTGTGTCATAATTGCCTCCAATTTCTCCTAAATGTAAGATAGCTGCTTGATTCCAAGCACTTATAATGTTTTCTTTCTGCTGTACATTTTCAACTAAACAAATACCGCAATCTCCCCCACCGGCACCCGATGTTTTCGCCACACTTCCATAGCGTTCGGCAATGTCACAAAGAGTTTTTAATGTTGGTGTTTCAATATAGCGGGATAATTGTTGTAGTTGCTTTCTGTTTTTTTGTATACATGCTTTTATAACAGAAATATTCTGTTCTTTAATGGCTTGAATGTATTGATTTGTACAGTCTTTATTATCCATTAGAAATGTTTGATAAAGTGCACTTTCTTTTTGCTTTTTCATTTCTTTAACGAGTAATTCGGTACTAGCAGGGGTACCAGTCCAACCGATTAAAAAAGAAAGATTTTTAGGTAAAGTAAGGCATTCAATAGATAAGTCTTTCCATTTTCGATGAACAATTTCTTGAATGGAGCATGTGTGTTGTTGTTGCTTTAACCAGTTAATATCACACATCGTATAGGCGATTAGCTTGCCGAATGCAATAGTGGCAATGTCACCAAAAGAACCGACGCTATTTAAAGATAAATGCGTTAAGACAGCCAATTTATAGACGGTAAGATTGTCTAGTGTTTTTCCGTAGAAAGCGCCCACGGCTTTAATGGTTGCGACGGTAACGGCACCACTAGAACCTAAACCATATTTTGTTCCATCTGGTGCATCTAAATCCGATGAAATATCTAAACGGAACGGCTTTGGCGTAATCGTTAAATAACTTTCTGTTATGTGAATGGCTGTTGTGATGAGCGGATATAGATTTGGTGTTGCTGAAATCTGTTCCTTCTCCCTTGTGAAGTGAACGAGTGTGTGTTTATGTTGTTCTGAAAAAATAATATTGTCGTGATAGTCGTCAATACGTGCCGTCAAAAAACGCTCGACAGGGGCGATAATAGCAGGCTGATGAGGTGATGTCACGGCATATTCTCCCACAATAAATAATTTTCCGGGTACGTTTACGGTTATCATAATGTGTCCTCGAATGATTGTAGAGATTGTTCCCAGTCGTCTTGTGTTAAGTAATGCATGGCTTTTCCAACTTTAGAGATGATAAGTTTATCTTTAGAAAACAGCGTTTCTAAATGAGATAAAATGGTTGGAATAGTTGATGTTTGGCATAATACTTTAACATTTGGGCCAGCATCCATTGTCATATAGGCAGGAATCCCTTCTGCTCTTAATTGTCGAATGGCTTGTTGAGCAATAATCGTTTCTGGTTCAAAATAACAAAATGGAGGATTACTACCAAGCATGGTGCCGTGCATTTTCATACCATTAAATTCAGTGATTTCTCCTAAAGTAATAAAATCTTTATTGGCAATCGCTTGTTTGATATTTTGTAAGTCTTTTTCTGCACTTTCTACCCATGCTTGATAAAAAGGGGAAGTTTGAACAGTTAATGCCATACCGTCACGACTTGAAATCGTCTTTTTCGCTTGGTTAACGACGATGATAATCATAGCAATATCCCAGCTCGCATCGTCTATTGGGATTGCCATAGAATTGTGAGAGTCTGTCCCTTTGTTCCATTCAACAAAGCCACCGTACAGACTGCGTGTTGCGCTACCACTGCCACGTCGAGCGAATGTTGAGAGTGTTTGTGTATCTAAATGTAAGCTACTTGCTTGATTTATGGCTCCGGCTAGAGCAGCAAAAGCAGATGCTGAACTAGCTAAACCAGCTGCGGTAGGGACAAAGTTTAAACTTTCTACTTTGGCAAAGCAAGGTGAGGACATTTTTTCTCGAAATAAATCTAAAAATGGTGTAATTTTTTCGGTTGTTTCTTCTTTATTGTTTAAGAAAAAAGTATCTTTTGTCAGCGTTTGATCAAAGGTTACTTTTGTATCCGTGTAAAAGGCATCCAGTGTTAATGATAAACTGCTATTCATTGGTAAAAAGAGCTTTTTATCACGTTTTCCCCAATATTTTATTAAGGCAATATTTGTGTGTGCACGGGCAATCCCAATCATAATGTTCTCCTTTTCTTGTCTATATGTATTTTACATGAAATATCTGTATTTTTCTAAGGTTTTAAAAAAATTTATAAGTTTTCTGAATTGTGGTATAGTAATATAGAACGATTTTGATGAAGAGGTAAAGAGTTGGTATGGAACATTATAGTCAATTTTCACGTGAGGCGTGGAAAACATTTGGAGTGGCGTATGACATTCATTTAACAGAGGATACGTTAAAAAAATTGACGTCGTTAAATGACAGAGTATCTTTAGATGATGTGACGGATATTTATATGCCTATGGTGCGTTTATTTGATTTGTATTTGAAACATCATATTGAAAAGCAATCGAGTTTACAAGATTTTTTACATCAACCGAAACGGAAAGTGCCATTTATTATTGGCATTTCTGGGAGTGTATCGGTAGGAAAGAGTACGACAGCTAGACTACTCCAGACCATGTTACAGCAACTTTATCCGAATAAACAGATAGAGTTAATGACTACTGACGGCTTTTTATTAACGACAGCTACTTTAAAAGAAAGGGGCATTTTAGACAAAAAGGGGTTCCCAGAAAGTTATGATATGGAGCGTCTTGTATCGTTTTTAATGGCTGTTAAAACGAGTGATGAGCCGGTACTGGCGCCTGTTTATTCGCATGAAATTTATGATATTATTCCCGATACGTATCAAACGGTGCAGCAGTCTGATGTGTTGATTGTTGAGGGAATCAATGTGTTGCAACTGCCTCCTAATCGGGATATTTATGTGAGTGATTTTTTTGATTGGGCGATTTATGTGGATGCTGAGCCTGTGAATATAGAGAAGTGGTACTTGCAGAGATTTGAAATGTTAATGGATTTGGCAAAAAATAATCCGAGTAATTATTATTATAAATATGCCATTGGAAAACGAGAGGACGCGATTGCTATGGCAAAGGAAGTTTGGAAAAATACGAATTTGAAAAATTTAGTAGAGTTTATTTTACCGACGAAAACAAGAGCGGATTTGGTGCTCCATAAAACAGAAAATCATTTAATTGATTATGTGTTGTTGAAGAATTATTAGACCGTGATATAATGAGCATATAGTGATGAGGAGGGTGTTATGAAGGCGTTAAACGAATTAGAAAAAATTATTGTATTAGATTTTGGTTCACAATATAATCAGTTAATTACACGACGTATCCGTGAGTTTGGTGTATTTTCAGAGTTAGTGTCACATAAACTAACGGCAGAGGAGATTATGTCAAAAGGAAATGTAAAAGGCATTATTTTTTCTGGTGGACCAAATAGCGTGTATGAAAAAGATGCATTTACAGTAGATAAAAAGATTTTTGATTTAGGATTACCTATTTTGGGTGTGTGTTATGGTAT
This sequence comes from Granulicatella sp. zg-ZJ, assembly GCF_010892355.1. Lineage (NCBI taxonomy): Bacteria > Bacillati > Bacillota > Bacilli > Lactobacillales > Carnobacteriaceae > Granulicatella > Granulicatella sp. zg-ZJ. The sequence continues at coordinate 8,045 of NZ_WNJY01000034.1, forward strand.
GCAATTAACAACACATTTACTAGGTGGTAAAGTAGAGCCTGCAACGACACATCGTGAATATGGAACAGCTCAGATTGATGTATTCCAAACAGAAACAGGACTATTCCAAGGTTTATCTGAAAATGAAGAAGTATTGATGAGCCATGGCGATCGTATTACAGAAATTCCAGCCGGTTTTACTGTGACGGCAAGTAACCCAAACTGCCCATTTGCAGCGTTTGAAAACAAAGAACGTCGTATTTTTGGGGTGCAATTCCACCCAGAAGTACGCCATAGTGTACATGGCAATGAGATGTTGAAAAACTTTGTGTTCCATGTGTGTGGTGCAACAGGCGACTGGTCAATGGAAAACTTCATTGATTTAGAAATTGCCAAAATTCGTGAACGTGTTGGCGATAAAAAAGTATTGCTTGGATTATCCGGTGGGGTGGATTCAAGTGTCGTGGGTGTGTTATTACAAAAAGCTATTGGAAATCAATTAACATGTATTTTTGTCGACCATGGCCTATTACGTAAAGGTGAAGGCGATCAAGTCATGGAAAGCCTTGGAGGTAAATTTGGCTTAAACATTATTCGTGTAGACGCAAAAGACCGCTTCTTATCAAAATTACAAGGCGTTAGCGACCCTGAACAAAAACGTAAAATTATCGGAAATGAATTTGTATACGTGTTTGATGATGAAGCATCAAAATTACAAGGTGTAGACTTCTTAGCACAAGGAACGCTATACACAGATATTATCGAATCTGGAACAGACACGGCACAAACGATTAAATCACATCACAATGTAGGTGGATTACCAGAAGATATGCAATTTGAATTGATTGAACCATTAAACACATTGTTCAAAGATGAAGTCCGTGCCTTAGGAACAGCTCTAGGCATGCCAGATAGTTTAGTGTGGCGGCAACCATTCCCTGGACCAGGTTTAGGTATCCGTGTCCTTGGTGAGATTACAGAAGAAAAACTAGACATTGTGCGTGAAAGTGATGCTATTTTACGTGAAGAAATCGCAAAAGCCGGCTTAGAACGTGACGTATGGCAATATTTCACAGTCTTACCAGGTATTCGTAGTGTCGGTGTTATGGGGGACGGTCGTACTTACGACTACACAATCGGTATCCGTGCTGTCACAAGTATCGACGGCATGACAAGCGACTTCGCTCGCTTGCCATGGGACGTGCTACAAACGATTAGTGCTAGAATTGTCAATGAAGTAGCACACGTCAACCGAGTGGTGTATGATATTACGAGTAAACCGCCTGCAACGATTGAGTGGGAGTAGTGAAAAACAGGCTCTAAAGTCTTATGAATAGCCGTTTTGTGAGTGGGAGGCTTGCAAAATGCTTGCAGATTTTAGAAATACGTCACCTAAAGAGTAATTCTTTGGGTGATTATTTTGTATTTAAAGATGCTACAGGGATTTCCCGTAGCATTATTTATTACAGTAAATTATTTTCTTTCAAGTATTCAATTCTCTTTTTTAGAATCTTATCACGACTAAGAGCTTCAAATTATTTTTGCGTAAGTGTAGAGTAATCAAGTAGCTAGTTTTTTGAATAGAAAAGTTTTATTTGTCTTAAGTCATATATAAATTCATCATACCTATTATAGTCGATATAAAATATATCTTTTACAATAGGTGCGAAAGAAAATATGAGTGAAAAAATTAGTAAAATTAAGATTATTGTTAATACCGCCACATTAAGCATCTGTGTTTCTGTAGCTGTCTCACTAATTTTCTTGGCAACAAATACGACGATAGGAATAATGATTGCCCTCAATGTTTTGAAAGGTTTTTTAAATTGTGAGAATAAATCACATTGTATTTGTGCATATTTTGCTTCCGTAATTAACATATCAAGAGAATCTAAATTTTTGATGTCAATATTATACTTTTTTAAAACTTCAATTGTCATATTCATTCGCTTTTCAGAATAGGGAATATAATGGTTTTCAAGCATGACACTAAGATTATCTTTTTTAGAGTCAATTATAGCGAAAATGATAAGTGAAATTAAGCTTAATCCCATTGGGATAAATGAAAATATATTTTGTATAAATATAAGCAAAATGCCACTGATAATAATTCCGGTAAGAAAGATGATAAGAAAAACTTTTCGGTATAGCGGTAGCTTAGTAAAAGGGATAGTACTCTTGATGTCCTTTAAACCTATTTTATAACTGATAAATAAATCGCAAAATCTCATATGTATACCTCACTTTTGTATATATTACAGTATTCAATTAAAGTTATAACAAATTATTTTCTTTCAGGTATTCAATTCTCTTTTTTAGAATTTCATCTCTTGAAAGTTCCTCAAACTCTTTCTGTGTTAGTGGGAGAGAATAATACTCTACAGACTTATTTTTCATAGAATCAAATTGTTCTTTTGTAATAGAGTAAGACTCCAAGTCAAACAGATTATCAGACAATTCTTTTAGAATATTGCATACGTCAGCATTAAAAGCGTGTTTTTTATCATTACCATAGAACACAAGCTTAACATTCCATTTATTTTCATCGGTTTCAATGTCATTAATGGGGAATTTATCTTCCACAATTATTTCAAATCCGATTTCTTTTTTCATTGCCAGTTCATACATAAATAATACAAAATCTCTCATGCTTGAAAGACCTAAAGTATAGTCACTTCTTCCGGCAAGCCAATCTAAAGATACTTTGCATTTATCGGCAATATCTATCAGCACATCTATTGTAGGATTATTTTTACCATTTTCGTAAGCAGACATTGACGGTTGAGGTATTCCTAAAAATTCTGCAAACTCCTTTTGTGTTTTTTTATTTATAGAACGAAGATATTTCAATCGTTCCGATACAGTTTTATTATTCATATTATAATCTCCTATATTTATTATATCTTATTATATCAAATCGTATACTAAAAATAAAGAGAAATTCTGATAAAAATTAGAAATGGACATTGACTTATGCTATATAAATTGGTATACTAATATATATCGCAAGTTCAAATAAACAAGAAAGGAGGAAAAATATGAGAAAAATGTATGTTGATGCTGAAGAAGTCAGCAAAGATTGGGGAGTTTCAAAACCTAAGGCATACAAAATGATAAAAGAATTAAATGAGAGAATGTTAAAAGGCAATCCAAATCTGATAGTGATTGCAGGCAAGGTTAATCGAAAATTTTATGAAGAAAACTGTTATGGACAATCGAAAGAAGTGTAGGAGGTGGTGCTGTGTCAGCAAGCAAGGATAAAGAAAGAGGTACATGGAAAATTTATTTGAGGTATGTTGATTGGCAAGGAGTAAAACAAATCCATACAAAACGTGGATTCGCTACAAAGAGAGAGGCATTGGAATATGAAAGGGAGTTTTTAGCGAGTAAGTCAAGAGATTTGAATATGTTATTTGAATCCTTTGTTGAAATCTATTTGAGCGATTTAAAGCCGAGGATTAAATACAACACTTATTTGACAAAGGTTCATATTATAGAAACGAAAATAATACCATATTTTGCCAAGAAATCTATAGCTGAAATAACAGCTCCGGATATTTTACAATGGCAAAATGAATTGCTTAAAAAGTCAGATGGTGAGGGAAAACAATATTCTCAAACTTACTTAAGAACAATTCAGAATCAACTAAATGCAATTCTTAATCATGCTAATAAGTATTATGGCTTAACAAGTAATTCTGCTCATAAAACTACTAAGATGGGGAAATCAAAGGCACAGGAAATGTTATTTTGGACTAAAGAGGAATATGAAAAATTCGCTGAAAGTGTTAAGAGCAAACCTACCTCATACTATGCTTTTGAGATACTTTATTGGTGCGGTATTAGAGAAGGTGAATTGCTTGCACTTACAAAAGACGATTTTGATCTTGAGAAGAAAACTCTAACTATTAGTAAATCATTTCAAAGGTTAAAAGGAAAAGATTACATTACATCTCCAAAGACAGAAAAAAGCAATAGAGTAATTCAATTACCACAATTTCTATGTGATGAAATGGCAGACTTCTTTGGAATGTTTTATCATCTGGATTCAAAGGCGAGACTATTTAATTTTACAAAATCATATTTACATCATGAAATGGATAGAGCTTGTAAGTTATCAGGAGTAAAACGAATTAGAGTTCATGATTTAAGACATTCTCATGTTGCTTATTTGATAGAGCAAGGTTTTTCTCCTGTGGTAATTGCAGAAAGATTAGGTCATGAAAGTATCTCAATAACCTTAAACTATGCACATTTATATCCGTCAAAGCAGTTGGAAATCATTGAAATGATAGAGAAAGAAAGGAATTAAATTTATTAAGATGAGTAAGATATTTAAAAGAGAAAGTCTACAAACAAAATTTCTAAGGGTGTCAAAAAATAAAAAGGGGTGTGGAATTTTCTAGAGGTGTAAACAGGATTTTTTTATAAGTAACGGATTTACAAATGCTTTTTATTTTAGAATAATACTCGAAGATTTTTGGAGATGGGATAGAATTTGAAATTATAAAAAACATGAAGTATATATATGAGATGCTTTTTTGTACTATGAGATAACTTAATTATATAATTTACTCTTTTATATTTTGTGAAGAGGGGTACATAAATGACAGATAATGTGATAAGATAAAAAGACAACGAATGGGGTAGGTTGAGTACAACACATAATATATAAATTATATATACACAATATTTTGTACTGTACTCATAGATACCATTTTGACTAAATGGATACGAAGGGAGAAGAGAAATGAAAAAATTACAGCGTTTATTATCGCTTTTAATGGTGGTCGCTCTTGTTATTGGACTTTTGCCCATGCAAGTACTTCGAGCTGCTGATGAGGGGATTACTTTAACTCAAACGCAAGTACCATCTACGAGAACGGATACAAGGGAGTTTTTAACGGGAGAGATTATGCAGTCTGTTTTAACGTTAAAAGCGAATTTGCCTGAATCAGAATATGCAGGAGCTTATATTGAATTAGCCGTTCCGTCTGATGTCGCTTCGTTTGTGGAGAGTTTAGAGCCGAATGTTTCATTGGATTCAGAAGTCTTTGGACGAGCAACAAAAGTCAATGCAACGACATGGCGTATTCCGTTAAAAGCATCTGATGATGCTAGAGAAGTACAAATTCCGATTTTTACGAAGTTTAAAACGTATATAACGCCTGACAAAACAATTTTACCAATAACCACAACTTTGAAAAAAGCTGACGGAACAGTTGTAAAAACAGCAGAAACAGTTACGTTTTTAGCGAAGGCGGGAGAAGCAACGTATACGATGACTGTTCGTGGAGGACAAAATCAAATTGGTGGGCTTGTAAAGAACGATACTCAAACATTAGATGAGAAAGGACTTGTTGATGTTGTCTTTGACTATCAGACATTTGCAAAAAGTTCTAAGGATGAATATGCTACTCCGAGTAACTCAGATTATGGACAACGTGTATACAATACAATTACGTTAACACAACCGTTGCCACCATTTGCTAAATTTGATGTATCTAAAAATCCAAACTGGACATATAATGCTGCAACGAATACTGCAACGTATACATTAAACCGAAAAGATTATAATGATGTAAATGGATATAATCCGGTGTCACTTATCTTGACGTTCCCAGGAGCAAGTGTGGATACCGCTTATATGGCAAACTCGACAATGGTATTTCACCCACAAAATAAAGGGGTAAATGAAGCGGACGTGACGCAAAGCAACACGGTTTCTTACCGGTTTAGACCGGATAGCACAAATGGGGTACCATTTAGAAAATATTTTGCAAATGAGCCAGAAGATGCTAGAGATAATGGAACGCAGCTTCATACTGTGACAAATGTATCTTCACGCACATCAAAAGGTGTTAATTGGCGTTTAACTGTTGCGAATACAACGTCAGAAACGATCACTTTTACAGAGTTTAAAGATTATGATTTAGATAGTCGTTTGTATTACACGGGCGTAAGTATGCCTAGAACAGACGATATTGTTTTAGATTATTTTAATGGTGTGGAATACGCACGTTTATCCAATGTGACAGTTCGTGGGGTGTTATCCGATGGTAGTGAACGTGTTTTAGGTACTGTTTCGAGTGGACGTACGTTGAATTTTGACCGTACAATCGCTAGAAATATTAAACAATTATATTTTGATTTCCCGAATGGTTATACATTACCACATCAAAAAGTTGTTAGTTTTACCATTAAGACAGCTTTTAGAGAAGCGCCGGTAGTAAGTGCTGTCGATTTAGAAAATGAGTACGTTAATAGTGGTGGTTATACCGCAACATATACACGTACGAATGGAAGTTCTTACTCGTTTACTGGAAAAGATACGGCCAAATTTAAATTGGTTGGGCAAAAGGTTGATGTCGGTATTGAAAAAGAACTGTCTGAAAAATTAGGTACAGGCTGGTTTGCGCCTAGAAGAGATGAGAAGATTCGTTCAGATAATGAGTTTGCGATTTGGACATTGAAAGGTACTTGGGACAACACGATTAAAGGTATGGAAGATAGAGCAACCTTAACGAATGTTGAATTTATCGACCTACTACCTGAAGGAGTAACCTATAAATCAACTACTTTAAATGGTGGTTGGGGAGCACCTCGACCAACGGTAACGTACGTGCCGAATTATCGAGAATCCGGTTTGAATGCTGTTATTATTAAATAGGATCGTATTAGTGTGGGCCAATTAAATCGCTATATGGATAATTCAGATGCCATTCAAATTGTGACGACTGTCAATGCAAATTCTGTTCCAGGGCATAATACAAACTATGTCTTAGCAAGTATAGATGGTTCTATTGTCACAACTAAAGATAAAAACCACATGAGTGGTTATTTCTCAATGCCTTATAAAGATGAGCGAGATATTGACCAAGACGGCGATGTGAATGAAACATTTGCAGCAGCGTCCGCTTATTATGAATATACGGGTCGATATGAAGTGTTAGCTCGCAAATATATTGCACGTGAAACGGTAAATAACTGGACAAGAGATGGATTGAAAACAGGTGTAGGAGCACCATTCCGCTATAAATTGTGGAATTATAATAATTTATTAACAAACGTATCGTCTTATGAAATATTAGATGTTTTACCGCATCTAAATGATTTTTCAACAGCTGCATCTGCGACATCTGGGCAATTAGAGCCACGTCAGTCTAAATTTAGCAATACGTTAACAGGCCCGATACATATTACAACACCAAATGCACATAAGTTTATGATAGAGTATTCAACGGATGAGATAACTGGTCCTGTTGACCAATCATCTAATACATTATCGTTTAGTGAAACGGTAGCTGATTATGCACAGGTAACAGCAATTAGAGTACGCTTAAAAGACGGTCAAACATTTAATAAAGGAGAGTTGCTTGAGGTCGAAGTACCAATGAAAGCACCTGAAATGGCTGATTTAGGAGATCGTGCATGGAATAACTTCTCTATTGCAACAAATACGAACCAACCTACACCAACAAATTTAGTGTGGAATGAGATGTACATACCATCTTCTCCATTAAAAATTGTGAAAAAATCAGTAGAGGGTGCACTCCTTGCAGATGCAGTATTTACCGTTACACGTATGGATAATCCTGAGGTAACCTATGAATTAACAACGAATAAAAATGGTGTCGTTGAACAAATTTTACCTTTAGGAACGTATAAAGTTGTAGAAAAAACAGCACCAACAGGGTATCTGTTGGATACAACCGAACATCAAGTGGAGATTGTAGAAGATGAAACAACAACATTAGAGTTAGCCAATGTGCCACTTATTTCCGTGACGGTGAACAAAGTGTGGGACGATGACGATAATCGAGATGCTAAACGTCCAAATACGATTCAAGTTCATTTATTAGCGAATGGAGCAGAAAAACAAACGATAACGTTGTCTAATGCAGAAAATTGGACACATACATTTATGGATTTACCAGCATATGAAAATGGTCAAAAAATTGCGTACACAGTAACGGAAGATGCTGTTGCGGATTATGAAACAACCATTAACGGTTATACGATTACCAATCGCCACATTCCCGAAGTTAAATCTATTACAATAAATAAAATATGGAACGATAATAATGATCAAGACGGCAAACGTCCAAACACCATTCACGTCCATTTATTTGCAAATGGAGTAGAAAGAGAAACGGCTACTTTAACTAATGAAGATAATTGGACGCATACATTTGAGTATTTACCAGTATACGAAAACGGGCAAGAAATTTCATATACGGTAATGGAAGATGCTGTTGAAGGTTATGAAACGACAATCGACGGATATACTATTACAAATGTTCATACACCAGAAGTGAAATCTATTACCGTAAATAAAGTATGGAATGATCATGATAATCAAGACGGTCAACGTCCGAATACGATTCAAGTTCATTTATTAGCTAACGGAACAGAGAAACAAACGGTGGTGCTATCTAATGAAGAAAATTGGATGTATACATTTACGAATTTACCAGTGTATGAAAACGGACAAGAAATTAACTACACGGTGACGGAAGATGCTGTTGCAGGGTATGAATCTGTTGTTGATGGGTATACCATTACTAATCGCCATACGCCAAAAATAAAATCAATTACGGTGAATAAAGTATGGGACGATAATAATAATCAAGATGGTAAACGTCCTGAAAGTATTACGGTACATTTATTGGCGAATGGAGAAGTTATCCGTACACAAAACATCACAAAAGAAATGAATTGGATGTATATATTTGAGAATGTGCCAGAATATGAAAATGGACAAAAAATTGAGTATACCGTCAAAGAAGATGTTGTATCAGAGTATGAATCATCTGTTGATGGCTATACAATTACGAATAAGTACATACCAAAAACGAAGTCTATGACGGTTAATAAAATATGGAACGATAATAATGATCAAGATGGCAAACGCCCAGATAAAATCACGGTACATTTATTCGCGAATGGAATAGAAAAACAGCAAGTATTTGTAACTGAAGCAAATGCTCGGACATATACATTTGAGAATTTACCAGTATATGAAAACGGACAAGAAATTAACTATACGGTAACGGAAGATGCTGTTGAGGGGTATGAAACAGTTGTCAACGATACAACGATTATGAACATACATAAGCCATCATTCATTGATGTGCCTGTCAATAAAGTATGGGAAGATGATCATGACCGTGACGGCAAACGTCCGGAATCAGTAACTTTACATTTATTGGCAAATGGTGAACAAGTGGATAGTGTGACCGTTACAAAAGATAGTCAATGGCAGCATGTCTTTAAAGATGTTCCAGAATTTAAAGATGGCAAACGCATTGTGTATACAGTGAGTGAGGATGCTGTTGAGGGCTATACGGCAAATGTATCGGGAACGACTGTTACGAATACACGTTCTGTAAATCGTATCAATATTCCAGTGACAAAACAATGGGTAGATAATGATAACCAAGACGGCAAACGTCCTGAAAAAATTACGGTACATTTATTGGCGAATGGAGAGGTTGTCCGTACACAAGACATCACAAGAGAAATGAATTGGATGTATGTATTTGCGAATGTATTGGAATATGAAAACGGACAGAAAATTGAGTACACTATTAAAGAAGATGCAGTACCGTTTTATGAAATAACAATAAATGGTTTTGATTTAACGAATACACTTAAAGAAGAACCAAAAAAACCAACGCCGATTCCGAACAAGGAAACGCCTGAAATCACAACAACAACTTCGACGATATCAAAAGAAACGACAACATCAACCATACCAGATAAACCAACATTACCAAAAACGGGAAGTCGAGAGTATAATATGACAATAATCGGATTAGGTATTTTGATAATCGGATTTGGGGTAGTATGTGATAGAAAAAAACGGCTCTATGTCAAATAGGGTTGATAGCTCATAAAGATAGTGATTTAACAGATGTTAAGTCACTATCTTTTCATTTTAAGTCACAAAGTGATGTACGACTCACCGACATGTACACGATACATGTCTCTTCCCCTACGTTGTGCGGGGAAGGAGCTATTCGTACATCACTTTTGACTTAAACTATTAAGCAACTAGTGAAGTAGATGGTACGGTATATGGTACATATAACTTACAGATTAATAAAATACGA
>NZ_WNJY01000035.1:0-12685 GCF_010892355.1 Granulicatella sp. zg-ZJ
CGTCATTACCAGAGTGGTTTAGAAAGAAATTTGATATTTTTAAAACCTATCAGAATGGTATTTATCAAGCTTTTACCACACCTTATTCAAACGGTATCACAGAAGCTATCAACAATCATATTAAAGTTATCAAACGCATTGCCTATGGCTATAGACGTTTTTCCTATTTTAGATTACGTATTTTAATCATACAACACCATTCCCAATGGCAGAAAAAGAATGTGAAAAAGGTAGTGAATGGTTAATGCCATTCACTACCAACATACCCACTATTTCTCTCCACCAACATAATTTGACGAAGAGCCAAATAAAGTTCATTATAGGCATCGCTATTCAATCTTATTTAGCTCTCCGCCAACACCATTTGACGAAGAGCCTAATTTTTTTGTATAATAATCTATGAGAAATACCTCCTTGTTTAATTGTGGTGATTTAATCATACAGGTATTTCTCTTTTTTTGTCCACTTTTATATACAAAATCGTGTTGGTGAGAATAATCCACCAACACGATTAGTTTTTTATTTTTTAGGTTGCATTTGCATTGCTTCTTGTTTTAATTTTTGTACTTCATATTTCTTTAGTGGTCGCCACTGTCCGACACCTAAATGATCAAGTGTTAAAGAACCATATTTTTCACGTCTTAATTTCATGACAGGTGTACCAATTGCCATAAACATTTTTTTCACTTGATGATTCCAACCCTCGTGAATGGTTAATTCAATGGTTGCTATTTGCTTATCTGTATCTCCAGATAATAATTTTACTTTTGCAGGAGCTGTTTTTTTCCCATCAATTTTAATACCATATTTCAGTTTTTTTAGTTGCTGTTCAGTAGGTATACCTTTTACTTTTGCAATATATGTTTTTTCCACATGATATTTTGGGTGCATAAGTAAATTAGCAAATTCTCCATCATTTGTTAACAATAATAATCCTGTTGTATCATAATCCAATCGCCCAATAGGATAAATTCTTTCTTGCAATCCTTGAAAATAATCTGTTACAACTGCTCTTCCTTTATCATCTGATACAGCCGAAATAACACGTTGTGGTTTATTAAATAAATAATAAACAGGTTCTTCTTTATAAAGCGGTACACCGTCTACTTCAATTTTATCACTTGTACTTACTTTATAGCCTAACTCCGTCACAAATTTTCCATTTACTTGAACATGACCACTTATAATCAATTCTTCACATTTTCTTCTTGATGCCACCCCTGCATGCGCCATCACTTTTTGCAAACGTTCCACTAGTTTTCTCCTTATTCTGTAGCATCTTCTATTTTTACATCATTTGTTTGATACTCTTTTTTATAACGCTCTTCAAACAAATCTTGTAGCGTATCTTCTTGAATCATTTCTAATTGATCTAAATCAGGTAATTCTGACATATCCGTAATACCAAAATAATTCATAAAATAATCTGTTGTCCCATACAAAATAGGCTTTCCTGGACTATTTTCTCTTCCTTTAGATTCAATTAAATCTCTCATTTGTAATTTTTGTAGAGCACCTGTTGATTGTACACCTCTAATTTGATCAATTTGTGCACGTGTTAAAGGTTGTTTGTATGCGATAATAGCTAATGTTTCGAGCGCTGCCTGAGATAATTTAGTGGCAAAAGGAGAAACTGCATATTCTTTTATTACTTCTGAATATATTCCCTTTGTCACTATTTGATAACGATTAGCAAAAGAAACTAATGCCAGTCCGCATTGTTCATCATCATGGTATTTTTGTTGTAAAGTTTCCAGCAATACTGTAACGTCGGAAGTTTGTATATGTAATAAGTCGCTCAACTCTAATAGTGTTAGGCCTGTATCACCTGATACAAATAACAAACTTTCAACTGCACCTATTTGATTACTCATTTTCTTCTCCTTTATAATCATACCATTCTTCTTGTTGAATATTTTCTCCTGCATATAAATAAATCATATCATGTAATGTACCTTGTTTAAAATACACACGTTTTTCTTTTGCTAACTCTAACATGGCTAGAAATGTTGCTATTAAAGACTGTTTTGAGTCAATAAAATCGATGATCGGTACTTCTCTACTTGTTTTGGATAATGTGTCAACTATGCGTAACATTGTTTCTTCAACAGATACTTGATCCATTTCGATTCTTGCATGTAATGGTTGTTTTTGAAGCTGTTTTTGAAACATCTTTTGAAAAGCACGAATCATATCATCAAGACTAACTTCTCCCTCTTTTAATGGGATATTTTCTTGTAGTAGTTCTAAATTAGTAGGTTCCTTTGCAAAAAATTGTCCTCGTTCGTCTTCTTTTTCACGCAAGGCACTTGCAACTTCTTTGAATTGTTGGTATTCAATCAGTTGTCTAATTAACTCATCTTGTAAATCTTCTTCGTACTCTTCTGTTTCAATCTCTATTGTATCAACTCGTGGTAATAACAATCTACTTTTAATTTCTAAAAGCGTAGCCGCCATAACCAAATACTCTCCAGCAATATCTAACTGTAAATGTGTCATTGAACGAATAAATTGTAAATATTGATCAACAATAATCAGCATTGGAACTTCTTGAATATCCATTTTTGTTTCTTTAATCAAATGTAATAACAAATCTAAAGGACCTTCAAAATCATCTAATTTTATCAATAATTCTTGATTATTTTCCATTTATAACTCCTAAAAACATCAATACATAGGCAAATGTTCTCACTTTTATTGATATACAATAAAAATGAGAACATTTAGCTTAAGCTAATTCTAACGTTTTTTTGACTAAGTCTTTAAATAAGTGTTTAACTTTTTGAGTAACCTCTACAACCTCTTCATGACTTAATGCATTACCACTCATGCCTGCTGCTAAGTTAGTAATACAAGAAATTCCCATAACTTTCATACCTGCATGGCGTGCTACAATCGCTTCTGGAACAGTAGACATACCAATTGCATCTGTTCCTAATAGTCTAAACATTCTAATTTCAGCAGGTGTTTCATAAGAAGGACCTGAGTACCATGTATATACGCCTTCTTTCAAATCCACACCTACTTCTTTAGCAGCTTGACGAATAATCGTTTGATACTCTGGTGTATATACTTTTGTCATATCTGGGAAACGTGGACCGATTTCCTCATCATTTGCACCAATCAATGGATTTGGTCCAGCATAGTTAATATGATCTGTAATCATCATCAAAGTACCTGGTTTAAATGTTTCATTAACACCACCTGCTGCATTTGTTAAGAAAACAGAATCTATACCTAATGCTTTGAACACACGAATTGGGAATGTAATAGCATCTAATGCATAGCCTTCATAATAGTGGAAACGTCCTTTCATAACTAGAACTTTTTTACCACTTAATTCACCATAAACCAATTCATTAGAATGACCTGCAACAGTTGATACAGGAAAATGAGGAATTGTTGAATATTCAACAATAATTGGATTTTGAATTTCTTCTGCTAATTCACCTAAACCAGATCCTAGTATTAAAGCAAATTGTGGCTTTTCAATACCTTGCTTCTTTAAATAATCTGTTGCTTGTGCAATTTTTTCTTTATATGTCATTTTTTTATAAATCTCCTTTATACTAACTCTGATAAGAAACTCTTTCCATTTTCTGTTTGTTTAACTGAAAAATTATTAGAAATAGTTGCTGCAATATCAGCAAAATGTCCACCTGCTGACAAAGCTCCCGTTTTTTCAAAAGCTTTCGAATACACCATTAAAGGTACATATTCACGTGTATGATCTGTTCCTTTATAAGTTGGATCATTTCCATGGTCTGCCGTAATCATCAATAAATCATCATCAGCCATTTTTTCGTAAATTTCAGGCAAGCGTTTGTCAAAAGCTTCTAAAGCTTGTCCGTACCCTATCACATCACGTCTATGTCCATAAACAGCATCAAAATCGACCAAATTCAAGAAACTCAATCCAGTAAAATCTGTTTCTAAAACTTCAAGTAATTTGTCAACACCATCCATATTATCTTTTGTACGAATGGCTTTTGTAATACCCGCACCATTGAAAATATCATTGATTTTACCAATAGCAATACAATCATAGTGAGATTGTTCTAAAAAGTTTAATGTTGTTTCACCAAAAGGACTTAATGCATAGTCATGACGGTTACTTGTACGTTTAAAGTTTCCTGGTTCTCCAATATAAGGGCGAGCAATAATACGTCCCACCATATAAGGTTCATCTAATGTAATGCTACGTACATATTCACAAATGCTATATAATTCTTCTAATGGAATAATCTCTTCGTGTGCTGCAATTTGTAAAACAGGATCTGCAGAAGTATAAATAATTAAAGCTCCTGTTTCCATTTGTTCTTGTCCATAATCATCAATCACGGCTGTTCCACTATACGGTAAGTTACAAATAACTTTCCGACCAGTGTGTTCTTCAATTTGTTGAAGAAGTTCTTGTGGAAAACCATTTGGGAAAACTCTAAATGGCTTATCAATATTTAGTCCCATAATTTCCCAATGACCAGTCATTGTGTCTTTTCCAACAGATTCTTCTTGTAATTTTGTATAATATCCCATTGTTTCAATATCATTTGGTATATTTTTTAAAGATTCTATTTTTCCTAGACCTAATTTTGCCATATTTGGTAAATGAAGCTCCATATTGTCCGTAATATGTCCTAATGTATGAGAATTTACATCATCAAATTTATCAGCATCTGGTGCTTCTCCAATTCCTACTGAATCCATTACGATTAAATGTATACGTTTAAATTTCATTTTTATTCCTCGCTCCTATTTTTTTGCATGTGGATGTGCTAGTGTATAGTCATCCGTCACTTTATTCATATCAATATGTGTGTAAATTTGTGTTGTTTCTAAATGTTCATGCCCTAATAATTCTTGTATCATTCTTAAATCCATGCCATTTGCCAATAAATGCGTTGCCACAGAATGCCTAATAGTATGTGGAGTAACATGCTTATCGACTCCACTTTCTTGAACGATTTCTTTCAATCGTTTCCAAATGCCTTGCCTTGTAAATGGTTTACCTCTACGATTTAAAAAAACGTAAGCACTTAGATTATCTTTATCATAAACAGGTCTAACTAAATTATAGTACATATTTAAATAATGTAGTGCCTCTTCGCCTAATAGTGTAATTCGCTCTTTATTTCCTTTTCCGATAACATTTACTGTTGCTGCTTCTCTATGCACTTGGGATAGTTTTAAATCGCATAATTCGGATACACGTAATCCAGTGGCATACATCACTTCTAAAATCGCTCTATCTCGGATACCTTGCAAGGTATTTAAATCAGGAACAGCTAAAATATCGTCTATATCATCTTCTGTTAGTACACGGGGTAACTGTTTTCTTTTTTTAGGTAAAGAAATTTTTTCCATTGGATTTGTTTCAACAATCTGCTGGTGTTTTAAATATTTATGAAAACTTCTTAAAGCTGATATTTTACGACTAATCGTAGTTGCTTCTTTACCTTCATCATAAAGTAAAGAAACATAGTGTCGAATATGATCTGCACTAATATTTTCCCAATGTACAATACGATATATCTCTATTAAAAAATTAGCATAGTGTATTAAATCCAATTCATAATTGATACAACTATTTTCTGAAGCTCCCTCTCTTGAGAAGTCAATGATATATTCTTTTATTATTCGTTTATCTAAACTCATCATATACTTATTTCACTAATCGAATATAGCCATCTTTTTGTTCAATCATACGACGCTTCAACAAATTACCTACGGCACGTTTAAACTGACCCTTGCTAATCCCAAAGTATTGTTTTATATCATCTGGATCGCTTTTATCCCAAAATGGAAGACTTCCATCTTTTGATTTGTTTAAAAATGCCAATAACATTTCCGCGTCATCCCCAATAGCTTCATGTGCACGTTGTCTTAAAGATAAATTTAAAATACCATCTGGTCTAACACCAATTACTCGTCCAGATAATTGCTCACCCAATCTAGGCTCATCAATGCGTTCGCTTGGATGAATAAATCCAATATAGTAGTCATCTGTTAAAACGTATGTACCAACTAATTTTAAGCGAAAAGCCGTTGCTGTAATATCTTTATTTTTATCTGTTTCTTTTCCTTTTTTAGCAACAGATCTAAAAATATGTTCGTCTGCTAAAATACCCCATAAACGCTCTTTTTTATCTACTCTTAAACTAATCATCAATCGATCATTTTTCTTTGGCCATAACTCTTTCATTTGCGGTAAATCATCCAAAGAAACGACAATTTCTTTATCAGGTAATCCTATATCAACGAACACTCCTAAATCTTTTCTAACTTGCGTTACTGTCGCCCATGCGTACTTCCCTTGCTGGACTTTTGGAATATTCGTTGTTAACCTTTTTTTATGTTGACTAGATTCATAAACAAAGCCTTTTACTGTATCTCCAATGGATAGCGACTCATCTTCTTGTTTATCCATCGCAAACGTCACACCGTCTTTTTGAATAAAATAAAAATCGTTATTTTCATCTGTGACCATGCCTGTTATGACTGTTCCATATAATGTATTCATACTATTCCTCCATATTCACCTATATTATTTTAACATAATCATGAAATAAAAAATAGTATCACTCTTTAGATGACGGTTCAGTTTTTTGTTTTAATGTAATTTCTTGATAAATTTGTTTCCCATTTTTTAACACACAAGTCAGTAATAGTATGTCTTCCTCTTTTTTATCAATATAAACGGTCCCAGTATTAAAGATAATCGCCTTCTTTTTTATATTTTTATCCATATCTTTACAAACAATGTGTATCATCATTTTCGCCAAACGATTTTCTCGTTCACTATACAGCATAGCTATTTTATCGTGATAAGTCATTTGAAGATATAGTAAACTCGTTATCATAAAAAGACATAAAGTCATCACAGTCACAAAAATACTAGCTTGTTTATTTTTGAATAATATATAGAATATTCGTTTCATAATAATCTCCATTTTGAAAAAATACACGAATGTGATAATAGTCTTTTTGCTTATTGACATACCATTTTTGCACATTGAATAGTAAGGGTTCATATCCACCTTTATCAGTTGTACGTCTTAGAATGTTGTGATACTGTTCATATCGAATTGTTTTCTTATCTATTTGTGTGAAAAGTACATTTGTATCATGTTTGATATATTGTTCTTTGGACAAACAGTATTCTAAATAGTTTTTGAATTGAATAAAGGCTGTTTCATGATGTTGTCGCATATAGCCATGATACTTTGTTATCATTGGTTGAGTAGAAAGAAGTAATATCGTTATAACACAAAAAACAAATAATGACACTACTGTTTCCAATAATGTAAATCCCTTTTTATTTTTTAAAAACTGATAGTATTTGTTTATTATCATAATAAATAATTCCGCCATTCACATCATTATCAATACGCCCTTTTCCTTGATTAAGTGTTCCTGTTTGCTCTGAGATTATGCGATTATCCAATACATCATAAAGATGGTTAATGTCTATTTGGGTCTGTTCAAATACAAATTGTTGTATCATACAAAAGCTCATTAAAAGAATAAAACTCGACAATAGAAAAAAAGATAAGACACATTCAAACAAAATGCTCGCTCTAATATCGCTTAATTTTCTCAAGATAACATACCCCTCTTCCAAATTGTACATGTAAAATATATGTATACGTTTCTGTGTACGATGTGAATGTATCATATCTTTTTAACGTTCCCGTATCTTTTGAAAAACAATATGCATGTGTCATGCCTGAAAGTACACGAGGTACTTTCAAAGATTTGTCCAATGCTAAATTTGTATATACTTCATGCGTTTTCATGTTTACTGTTACGATACTATCTTGATGTGTCACAATCGATTGATGTTGTGCATAAAGTAATTTTTCTTGAAACGCTTCAAAAAATAATTGACACGTCATATCTTGTAGAGCACTTTTTTGAAATTGAATACCTATAACGAACAAAAATGTGATAATCATTAGAGCAATTAGACTATCTATAAATAACATACCTTTATTCTGTCGGATAAGATACATGCCCATCTCCAGAAAGTGTAATATGGCGTTGATTGATTTCGTTTATTTGTTTATCATTTAAATAACCTTCATCTAGCAGAGCTTCTAAAGAAACAGAATGATCTTGATGCTCTAATAAATATAGAGCTGCCTGTGTTTGTACAACATTTGCCAATGCTTGTGTACCTTGTTTATCAATACGCTCTTTCTTATCTGTTAAATTAGGGACAATTAGTAGCATTAAAATAGAAATAATAAACAAAACAATAATCATCTCTAAAAGTGTAAAAGCTTTTTTATTTTTTAGTGATTTAAACATATATATCCTCCTTTTATTCAACTAAAACATGATTAACCATATCAAACATTGGCATCATTAAAGCAATATAAATTGCAACAATAAATAGACCCACACTCAAAAAAAGAATAGGCTGTATCCATGTCATTTTTTGATGAATATCCTTTTCTAATTTTTCCAAATTGTCTTTTGAAAAGACAGATAATTTCATTGATAAATGGCTAATTTTTTCTCCATGTTCAATGACAAGTGCCATTTCTTCACTTAAAAACGGCAACTTACGAATAACATCACTTATCGTTTGTCCTTGTTGCATATAGTGTTCAACCAATACGACAAACTCTTTCAATAACGGTAAGGTATTTCCTTTTTTCAATACATCGACCACTTCATTAAAACCGTACTGACTTCCTAACAAATAAGCGAGCTCTCTGGAAAAATAAGACGTATAATACCATTTTATCCACTTTTTAATAAAAGGAATTTTACTTAAAAACCTAGCTTTTTTCATAGGAGATTGCTTTTGATAATAAAAAAGCAATAACAAAAAACACAGAACACACATAACAATGCTCCATAATATGTAAACAGGTAATGCTTTTATAAGAAAAAAAGTAAACTGACTATTTTCATAATTAGATTGATGAAACATATCTTCTAAACTGGGTAAAAAAAATTGCTGGATCCCAATAATCAATCCAATAATAAAACACAATAGTATAGTTGGATACAAGCACAGTTGTTGTATTTTTTGATATTGCTTTCGTCGTTCTTTTAATTGATGACCGCAACTGAACAAGACTTCTTGTAAATGACCGTGTAATTGTGCTAAATAAATTCTTGTTGTGATAGACTGATCAAACCCACATATTCCTAAAATAGAGTCAAATGATTTACCAGATTTTAAAGCTTGTTCCATATAGACAAATATAGGTTTTTGTTTCACCATCAAATGCACTAAGAACGTCAAAGCCTCTGACAAAGGAAATCCTTCTTTTAATAATTCAGATAATTTGATTAAACATTCTGCTTGGTGTTCTTTTTTAAAGCGATGCCCCAATTCGATACTCCTCCAATGTTTCTTTTCCTATATAAGACAAGGTATATAATTTAGATAAAAGCTTATCAAACTGCACAGATTTCCCTTTATTTGTCGTCCAATATAATTGAATATCGCTTTCTGTCATAACACTCGTTAACAGTAAGCGTTTCTCGTGACTCGGGATATGCGTGCAATAAAACAAACATTCCATTTCACAAAATGGACAGTATCTAGGAATAAGCCTTTGCATCACAATTCCTGTTAATACTTCTTTTAACAACACTTTTGAAACACCTAATTCTAATAATCTCATCATACAACCTTCACAACTTTTTGCATGAATAGTAGCAACTACTAAATGTCCTGTTAAAGATGCTCTAACCGCCATTGCAGCTGTTTGTTCATCTCGTATTTCCCCAATAAATAAAATGTCTGGATGATGTCTCAAACTTGCTTTTATTAAGTGTTGATAATCAACACCTATGGATGTATTGATTTCCGTTTGTAAAAAATGATCGTTAATAATCTCTACTGGATCTTCTAAAGTCATAATATGAATAGGCTTTTCATTGTATTTTTTTGATAATAAATAATGAATGAGCGTTGTTTTACCCGAATCGACTGGTCCAGAAAAAATAATCATGCCTTGTTTTTTCGTGAATAATCTATATAAAGCATCTATTTTCTTAGGAAAATAATGTTGAATAACACCTGTTTCTTTTTTTATTTTAAGTAAACGAATAACCATTGTTTCTTGATAATACACATTACAAATGGTCGATGTTCGAATATCAAAAGATACATTAGCTATTTTATAAGTTGCTGATCCTGTTTGAGATTTTCTTTTTTCACCGACAGCTAACCCTGTTATATATTTAAAATGTCTTATGAGTTGTTCTCCTATCTCATAAGTTAATGTTTTAAATATCACTAATTTACCTAAATAACGGAAATAGATGATATACATCTTTTGTTTAGGCATAATATGAATATCTGAAATAGATTTTTCTAAAGCAGTATGCATCATTTTATCTGCAATTTGTTCAATCATAGTTCTCTCCTCCATCTTCCTATTATTAACTATATACATTTTATGTCTATTTTTGACAAAATATTTAAATAGATAATTGAATAATGAAAAAGGTTATGTTACAATTTTTCGGTACCATATACATAAGAAAGGAGAACAATAAGGTGAAAAATATTTCTTGGAAATCATTATTTATTATTACTTTAGGGAATTTAGTTTTTGCTATAGCCGTTAATACATTTTTATTAGCAAACCATATGGGAGAAGGTGGTGTCACTGGTATTTCACTACTTTTATACTATGTTGCACAAATTCCCGTTGAATTATCTTATTTTTTAATCAACCTCGTTTTAATGGCAATTGGCTATAAATATTTGGAAAAATCAACCATTTTTTATACAATTTACTCATTTGCTATTTTTTCTGTTTTTGTTCGCTTAACCTCTTCATTCCAATACGTCATGCACGATCAGTTATTGGTCCCAATCGTTGGTGGATTGATGAGCGGAACATCTATCGGATTTATTATTTGGGCAGGTGGCTCAACAGCCGGAACAGATATTATCGCTCTTATCATCAATCGTTATTTCAATGTTCCAACAAGTACAGCATTATTTGTCATTGACTTATTTATTGTCGGTCCTTCTGCATTTGTAATCGGATTTGAAAAAAGTATTTATACATTGATTATGTTATTTGTTGCTGTTAAAGTGATTGATTATATTTTGGAAGGTTTCAACGTCAGAAAGTCGATTTTAATTATTTCTGAACATCATGAAGAAATTAGCCAACGAATTTTAACCGACTTATATCGTGGTGTAACAGTCTTACACGGGCATGGTTCCTATACAAAAGAAGAAAAACAAATACTATACATCGTCGTAGATAGAAATCAAGTTGTAGATATTACAAAATTAGTCAACCACATCGATCCAAAAGCATTTGTGACAATATCAGATGTCCATAATGTGCTAGGAGAGGGATTCACTTATGATATATCCAAAAAGAAACGCTAATATAGAGCTGATTATCTTTGATTTAGACAATACTTTATACGACACGATTGAACCATTTGAAAAAATGGTTCAATCGTGTTCTCTTACATTCTCTGATAAAATAAATACTGTTTTTAAACAGTATAGTGTGTTTTCTGAAATAGCTTTTCAAGCTGTCCAACGTAAAGAAATGCCTTTAGAACAATCTTATTCCTATCGTTTTAGACTATTACTAGAACACTATCATGTTCCGTATAATATGGACACACTTAAACATATGCAATCACAATATCGCTATTTTCAAACACATATCACCTTATCAGATACAATGAAAAATATTTTCACTTTATTAAAACAATCCAATAAGCAAATGGCTATTTTAACAAACGGACCTACCTATGGACAAAATATCAAATTAGAAGCCTTAAATATTGAAATGTATATTCCAAAAAAATATTGGTTTATTTCAGAACAATTAGGATATGCTAAACCAGATAAACATGTTTTTCATACTGTTTTAAACACTTTTGATAGATTGCCCGAACATACGTTAATGATAGGTGATTCATATCATCATGATATCGCACCTGCTTTAGCATTAAATATGCAAACGTGTTGGTTTAATAAAGATTTACACAAAAACAAATTATCTACTTATACTGTAACAAACGAGCAAACTTTATTCTCAATGATACAAAGTATCTTTTCATAAAAATGAATATCTATAGCAAACAAAAAAGGAGAACTGACAGTTCATATTGTCAGTTCTCCTCAGACTGTTGACAAATTAAGAGCGTCAACAGTCTTTTTTCGTATCAGACGTTAAATCATACGGCTTAACGTCTGATACACTAATGACCCTTAAAGATGTTATAATATAGGTAATAAAAGGAGGTAAGATACTATGTTCTATAAAGAAAATCATTCAAATGACGAAATCATATTAAACACATTGTCCGAATTAGTACCAAAAGACCATTTACTACGTAAAATTGATAAATCAATTGATTTCAATTTTATTTATGAGATTACTTCTCCCTATTATAGTCATACCAACGGTCGTAATAGTTTAGACCCTGTTGTTTTATTTAAATTGGTCTTTTTAAAAGATATTTATGGTATTAAATCCATGCGAGAAACCATTAAACGTGTCGAAACCGACGTAGCGTTTAGATGGTTTTTAAACCTCCCTTTCTCTAAACCTACCCCACATTATTCTACTTTCTCTCAAAATTATATTCGCCGTTTTCAAGGGACTTCTGTGTTTGAAGATATATTTAATACTATTGTACACCAAGCTATCTCACATCATTTAATTAGCGGCACAGC